>JAUVON010000038.1 GCA_030599175.1 Desulfobulbaceae bacterium
CATTATCCAGAGAGGAAGGCAGCAGGTAGAGGTTTTCATCAATCTCTTTTAATGCGTCCATGACCATGTTATCCGGGTTTTGCCAAATGTCACAAAAAATCGGATCATCATCACCGGGCATCATGTCAAAAGAGAACGAGGCTGAGCCTTGGGAATCCATATCGAGGATACATGTCTTAAATCCATACTGAACAGCTCTTGTGGCAACAGAAACAGCACTGGTTGTTTTGCCAACTCCTCCCTTCATATTTGCAAAAACAATTACTCTGAAAGAGTAGTCAATTCCATTGTCGGATAAATATTCCCTCACCAGCGATGAGGGAACCCCTAACTTGTTCCCCGGCAATGCAACAAGCTGTTCCTGCCTTAAACTGGATTTTACCTCTTCAATGGTTCTTTCAGTCAGTCGACTTAAATCCAATGTCGTCAACATATATTTTTGACGGCTATTCTTTTTCATCTTAACTCCTTAACAGCACAACAACCTATGTGTTTTTCTGTGAAGTGATGATATTTCATATTTGCCGAGCATGGGTTTTGCTTTTATCTGGGTCAAAATCTGAAATTTGTTATTTTACTCTTCGTGAAGTGTAAATGCTATACTTAACCCGAATAAATAGGAGTTTTAGAATACTTGGACTCAGTACAGTACCCCTTTTGTGGGGTGTAAGCACCTAACGAAATTATTTTCTGTCATTCTTTTCAATACCCTCTCGGTGTCTATCGTTTACCTGAGGGGTATAAAAACGCAGACTTTTTTTTGCAAGGCACTAAAAGACAGGGGTAATAACTATGTATCGCCTGACTTGTCGTAAAGTAAAAAAGGATGTCCAATCGCCGGGGGTTGGTATGATATCCAAACAAGATACATTGATCTTGAACTGCTTTCAGGTTCTGCCACTGGCTCCTCCGGTGATTACTGCAACCGAGCCTTGAATTTTCAACATGTTTTCCTCATTGCTCCTGATTTAAGCGCATTCAAATTTGTATAACCAAATTGCAAACCTCAATGACCGATACTCCACCTTTATTATCGATTTTACTTTGTAGATCGTCAGTGATGGGGGAGCCTAATTCGCATTCCGTTTGCTCCGTCAATTTACAAACGCTAAAGGGGTGCAGCATCATCGCTGTACCTCTTTTTATTTGTAGATCATGTCTCTGCTATTCCTGCTATCCTATCTTTTCTTTAAATTTTTCGTTGATCTGATAAACAAAAGCCAGTATTTCCGCTACAGTTTGATAAAGCTCTACAGGTATGTCATCTCCGACAGGGACTTTCGAGAGTAATTCGACAAGGTTTGGATCTTCCTGGATATGGATACCGGCTTCACGGGCTGTTTCGATGATTTTTTCTGCAATAGTTCCTTGACCGCCGGCAACAACCTTTGGTGTCCGGGATTCCTTCTCATCGTAAACAAGAGCTACTGCTTTGGTGATCTGATTTCGTTTTTCCATATTTCAGGCTTTGGTGTTGATTATTGAATTTCCTTCTGGGATGAGCTGTCGTATTAAATCTGTTATCGGGTCAGGGGCATCTGCTGAAAAGGAGAGGTTGATATGCCCTGTTCCGCTAACTGCATTTTTGAGCTGTTCACTGAATAGAGCAACAAAATCAGATTTTTCTTGTGAGTCGGTACGAAAACGAATGTAGAGTGAATCCTGTACTTTTAACAAATCAATTTGTATATTTCCCAGTTCCGCCATAGTCAGGTGAAGTGAAAAACGCTTCTCTGAAATGCTGTCCCTGTCGTCATACTTGTTGCCATCATTATATTTGACAAGCAGGTAGCCTTGTTCAATAAATGGTAAAGGAAGCGGCAAGATAAACTGTCTGTCACTCTGGTTGTGGATCTGAGCGAGTTGAAACAGCTCAATAATTGTAAGGAGTCTGGTGGTAGATTCTGCGATGGTTTCTACGTTTTGAAAAATATTCGCGATGTCCAGCAAGGCAGCCTTTAAACTGCTGCCGGCGGTAGCTTTATCTCCTCTGGCCAGTGCACTTTCAAAACCCAATCCAAGTTGATCAATGAGTCGCTTTATCACTGTGCCACCATTTTTGTCAGACAAAATATCCTGCTGCAGTGCAAGAAAGTTATCCAATATATTTCTGGTTGGAGGGGGCAGGGTGATGATGGGTGAAGGTGTCTGTTGCTTGAAGGCTTGAAAGAGTTCCGTCAGGTCAATACTTTTTCCCAGAAGTGTAATTGACCTGCCAAAAAATTGATCAGGTGTGCTGGTAACTATTTTCAGTTCGATTTGTGGAGTAGTCTTGACTACCTGGAGTTGCAGAGTTTGGCCTGGAGTGAGAGCTGCTCTTGATTCAGCGGTGAGGTGTTGGCCGGAAATATCCAGCAAAAAGCGGTTTGTACCTTTCGTCTCGAGCACCATGGCATTTAGAAGCTGGCCAGGTTTTGAGAAATTCTCCCCTTTGTTTCGATCCCCTGATTGTGATGTGGTCGGACCGATAGGGGGAATAAAAGTTGGCGGAGTGATAGTAACCATGTGTATGTATCGACTGAAAGAGAATAATCCTTAAACCTCTACAACAGCTACTCACCACTTTTTTTCGTTAACTATCTGTCTTTCACCTGTACCTTAAGACGCAATAATTTTCTCTGAATACGAAGACAACAGCCAATGATTTTGTCTCTATCCTCTACAGAGATATCGTCAAAATGATAAGCGGCCTCAAAACGTTCATCACTTAATTTAACGGCACGCACTTGATGTGCAAGCAGTGTGACTGTTTCAGGTTCAGCCAGAGGAATGGTTATTTCAAGGCGAACCTGTTTATCAGCTGGGGGTTCCTCTGGAAAGAAGGCCAGGACACCGTTGCCGCTGATATCAATGGTCTTACCTTCAATTGACCAGGTTTCGTCTTTATCTTCGAAAAGTTCAGTTTGAAAAGATTTACTGATAATCTTAGCGGTTGCGTCAACTCTGAAAAATTCACGCATCTCATCGTGAGTGATCGATTTTTGTACGATCATTAGCAGAGTTTGGGGGTTTTCTATTTTCTGTATCATCGCCTCGAGTGATACAATTGGTCCCCCCATGTCGATACTTATTATGCTGGCTCGAGAAAGTGAAATATCCTCAACAGGGAGAACACCGATTTCAAAAAGGAGGTTCAATTCCGGAGGATCATTTCTCTGGTAAACACACTGTGCCCTGTAAAGTTCCGGGCCTTTTTTTAATGGGAGGAAAATCCTAACCGGTTTCCCGTTGGGGATACTTTCTAATGTTCCGATATCAAAGGTCATATTATCTTAAGAGGGAAGCAGTTTACGAATATTTGGGCATTAATTTAACAGATGAGAGTATAAAAGCAGCACATTTTGGAAAAATAACTTCATCGCTGCTTTATTACAATACAAAAATAGTCTGTCTGAAATGAGGCCGCTAATAGAAGAGAGTTTTTTGTCTCGACTGTTTCTTCCTGATTTTAACCTACACCACGGATGCCACTATGAGTTGTAGAGTGCGAAGTGTATCCGGCAAGGGCGGTTCGTCCACCACGCAACTTATTGAGTTCAGCAGAAGTGACGGCCATCGTACTCTGAATTTTCGGCATAAGCAGTTTGTTAAGGTTGAGGATCGATTTGATAAACTGCTGACGTTTACGGTAGAGGACATGTTCTTCCCAGGCAGGCGGGTCATCTCTGAAAAGTGGCAGCAGCGTTTTATCCTGCCGGCTGGCTAAATTTTGTAATCTCTGTAGTTTGTCAGCATGAGCAGGGATTTTAGAGTAGTTACAGTTATCCAGTGTCTGTAATAACATTTCAGCATGTTGTAAGAGTTCGCGGTACTGTTCAACCGAGATGGAAAGAAGCTTTTCGGTCTGCGCATTCAATCCGGACATTATTGTTCCTCTATAGTGCTGCAGCAATTCTGCTGCCAGTTGTTTTGCACAGCATCTGTCGCTCTTTCGTATAGATCCCTGCCGCTTCAATCCATGTGTCGCGCAGTCCGGTCAGCAGGTTCTCCACAGTTTCCAAAGCCCTGGCATCTGTTTCCAGGTTGGCCCGGGTAAGTTCTCGGATCATAAAACCGTAAAGGGCATCAAGTTCTGCAGCAATGCGCCCGCCAATTCCATGATTAAGACTATTGGAAAATTCACAAACAATTGCCATGGTACGGCTGATTTTTTCAGCCTGGACAACCTTGTCCTCAGTATCCATTGCCTGGATCGCCTGTCGGCAGAAATGGATCGCCCCGTCATAGAGCATGATCAGGATCTGTTCAGGAGATGAAGTTTGGATCTGGTTGTCTCTGTATTGGTGCATATAAGAGTTCATTATTTATTACCTGTCATCATATTATTCAGCATATCCATCTGCTGGCTTAAAAAGCCTGACTGAGCATTCATGCCACTGATCAATTGCTCAAGAGCAGTAAACCTGGCACGCATTGAGTTTTCTTTATGCTCCAGCCGCACCTCCATCTGAGCAATTCTGTTATCAATTCGTTTCAGATTGGAATGGGTATTCTCCCTACGTCCTGCAAAAAATCCATCAACAGAGCTGGTAAGACTTTCAAGGTATTCTTTAAACCGGGTCGCAACTCCCGGAGCAGTTGTCTGGCCAACCAGCATAGCCTCAACGCCAACAAGGTTTTCCTGAAGCGCAGAATCCAACACCTTATCGTTTATCTTCAGGGTTCCATCTCTCTGGGTTTCAAGACCCAATTGTGACAGGTAATTGAATGACCCTGAATTATTTATCCTTGTAGTCAGCATATCCTGCAGATGTCTTTTGACAGAACTTAAGCCGGAATCTCCGGCAAGAATTCCACCTTCTGAACCGTTGATGACGGATTGACTGGTAACAAAAGCAACAGTATCGTTATAGCCGTTGACAAAGGCCTGGATCCGTTCTTTGATGACCTGTTCATCAAGTTTTACATTCATTCCAGTCCTGGTTCCGGGTTCAGCCTTAAGCAGATTGAGGGTAATACCGGGAATCGCCTGGGATATGGTGTTATTGTTGCTGTAGATATCGATATTATCAACTCTGATATGAGCCCTGGTCGCTGCCTGGGTCATCATTAGCGGTTCGTCTGCAGGAGTGAGCAGATTACCATTAGAAAGATTGGAGACATCCACGTCAAATGTTGTTGCAGAGTCAGCGCCGGTCAGTACAAGACGATAGGGGTTTGCAGTACCGTCATTAATAATAGTTGCAGAAATACCGATGCCACCATTATTAATAGCCGTCATGATGCCTTCCAGGGAACCATTTCCAGCTGAGATAGCTATATTTTGAGGAACTCCGTCAACGATAATTGATAAAGTTCCATTACCAAACTGATCAATTCCTCTATCACTGAACCCGGTGGTAACATTTTTTTGTACCTGGGCAAGGGCCATCACTTCGATCTGGTAGCTGCTGCCGGGTAAGGTATCGGTGGTGCCGGAGGCTGTAAATAGACCTGAATCAGCAACATTAATAGTGCTGGGGTGGAAATCGTTTGTTGCATCGAGATCTTTGACACTCGCAAGAAAAGTATTCAACTTGGTATCAAATATACTATAAGCGTCTAATCGATTATTGAGCCATGTCTTATCCGCTTCCATGCGTATGAGTGGTTGCCGCTCCAATGACATCAACTCGGAGACGATGGAATTGGTATCCAATCCTGTTGCCAGGCCGCTGAATGTTATAGTCATAGCTACCTCCTACTTATCGAACCCAGGTTTTCTGTCCCGGAAACAATTAACTTCTGGTATTTACAATATTACCTCGCAGGTCATCTAGAACAACTTTGATGTTCAGTAGTTCCTCTGCGGGTAGTTGGCGAATCAACTCATCGGTATCACGGTCAACTATTTTGACTACCAGTTGATCGCCTGTTTCATCTCTTTCAAAACGTACGCTGTAAAGACCTTCCTCGGTAAGATTTTTGATCTGCTTGAGCAGTTCCTCAGGGGCAATCTGGTTTTTGTCAGTTTCAGTTTCCTGGGGTATATCTTCTTTTACTTTACGGTCGGAATCAATTTTTTCAGCGCTATCTGATAATCGTGGAAGAGTGTTTCCAGCTATATTCATCGCTTCAACATTCATGAGTTCTCTCCTGTGAAACCATTAAATCAAGCCTGTTGATGTTGTATAAGGGGTCATTCATCGACCCCTTATACAAAGCTTACCGTTTACTCCAGTCTATCCCAATAGAGATACCGCCAGCAGGGGAGTTTGATTGGCTTGAGCCAGAATCGAAACGCCGGCTTGTTGCAGGATACTGTTTCGTGTCATCTCTGATGTCTCTTTAGCGATATCCGCATCAAGAATCCTGGAACGGGCGGCGGAGAGATTTTCAGAAACACTGTTCAGGTTGGCAATGGTGTACTCGAGACGGTTCTGGACGGCACCCAGGCCACCTCGGATACCATCGATTGTAACCATAGCACTATCTACTGCGGCAATTGCAGCATCCGAACCACCGGGGGTGGTGACATCGATACTATCAATGCCAAGGGCAACATTTTGTGCGTCGCCTATGCTGAAGGTGATGACCTGTCCTGCATTAGCGCCAACATGGAAAGTTGCACCAGTCATGGAACCGTCCAGCAAATTCCTGCCGTTGAACTGAGTTGTTGTGGCAATGCGATCGACCTCTGCTAGAAGTTGAGTTACCTCAGCTTGAAGAGAAGTACGGTCAGCTGCACTATTGGTATCATTAGCGGATTGAATAGCAATTTCACGTATCCGTTGCAGAATATTAGTGCTTTCCTGCAAGGCACCTTCTGCGGTTTGTGCCAGGGATATACCATCATTTGCATTTCGTGCGGCCTGGTTTAAGCCACGAATCTGGGCAGTCATACGGTTGGAGATGCCAAGACCGGCGGCATCATCTTTGGCACTGTTGATTCGGAGTCCTGAAGAAAGGCGCTCCATTGCTCTGTCCAGAGCAACCTGAGTTTTTCCCAGATGACGCTGGGCGTTTAAAGAAGCGATATTTGTGTTTAGTGTTAATGCCATGTTAGATTCCTCCATGAATTTGTAAAAATAGGCGTCCTTGCCCGGTCATACAAAACTGTAATTTTAGTACTGAACATAGGATTTCTGTGGCTGACCTCCTCTGTTTTGTTTTAATATATGGTGGTTGTTAACTATCGGTTTCCTATCTTGTCGGCAGTTCTGCGGTTGTTCTTTAGTGCCATATCACTTTTTCCTGGTTTTTATAATGAAAAAATTGGCTGAAGGAACTTATCCCGTTTAATCGGAGTTAGAAAAATTCCACTATTGGATGAAAAGATGGGGGTAGATTTTAAGCGTTCGGCAGGAAGGTTTTCGATTCATATGATGAATCTTCAAGGATAATCTGGATAGCTCTGTTGCTGGATGGGGCGAAAAGTATCGGTGCGGCAAGATTGATGCTGATATTTTGATCAGGTGGGACAGTTACCACTGATAGGATAAAACAGGGTTCTTCAGCGTCTATCAGCAGCTGTTTTCTTTCCGTATCGTCGGGGGTTATGCTGTAGTCAAGAAAGAAGTTGGTTGGATCGGTAAGAACAAAGGCAATTTCAGTATCATCGATGGCCTGAATCCAGAAAAGGGGCCCTTTTTTCTTGTTTGGCATCACAATAAAATCATGCAGTGTTGGAAATCCTATTAAACCTATGGGGAAGTGGAGGAGATTGGCTGGATCATATTCGACCTGCCCAAATCGGGTATCAATCTTTTTCATTTTCGTTTTTATCCCTGGAAAAGTTTGTACTGAGGGAGTCTAGATCAGTTATATCCCAGTTTGCAGCGTTACGGTTCTCTTCAGCCATGCGATCATAAACTTCCTGCCGATGAATTTTCTTATCCAGAGGTGCATCAATGCCGATACGGATTGCACCACCTTTGATTGTGATAATTTTGATAGTAATATCATCCCCGATGATTATACCTTCACCGGGTTTTCTGGTTAAGACCAGCATTAAGAACTCCGTATAGTATCAGCCTTGGATAACTCCCGGGCTGCTAAAAATAATCAAGAATTGAAATGTCTGAAACCCTGCCGCTTATATTAAGTGCTGCACGAAAGGCTGTTTCTTGTTTCAGTATGTCGCTAAACACTTCAACCATATCCGCGTCCTGATATCTTGAAAGTATCTGTTCCAGATCGATTCTTGCATCCTGCTGGTGACGTGCAGCAGAATCTACCCTTGCGGCTTTTGATCCTAGAATAGATCTGAGGCTACGATTCTGATCTGCCGCAATATCAAGATTTGCCATCTGAGCTTGTATTGATCCGCCGGGGCCGCTGATATTATCGACGTTGCCGGCACGAACGGCTTCCTCCATACGCGTAAGCACTGAAAAGAGATCAGCAGACCTTGGTCCATGCTGCGGATCCGTTGAACCTGTGGCGGCAGTTTCATTGCTTATCCCCATAAAAAGTTCATTTCCGGTAAGGTTTACTTCGAGAAATTCACCGGGTGTAATTTCCAACTCTGTTCTATTATGATCACCATTATACAGATAAGGCCAGGTCGAAATATCAGTTGCATCGTAGAGTGCAGGGTCATAGGCTGGATTCTCGGTGAACGGTCTGGTTTTTTCTTTAAACCCGGCAAAGATGTATTTTCCATCAATAATAGCGTTAGAAGAAGCCAGCAGTCGATCTTTCAGCCCTGCTATTTCGTCTGCAAGATTTGCCAGATCAGACGGACCCATGGCTCCATTTACAGAGTTAATTGCGATTTCATTTACCCTGACGAGAATATTTTCCACCTCAGCCAGAAAACCATCAGTGGCAGCCATTTTATCGCCGGCATGTCCGGTAGTATCAAGATAACGCTCATTTTGCTGCAGTTGTGTTCTGGTCGTGAGTACAGGGCGAACTGCTCCGGGATCATCGGATGGTCTGTTAAGCTTGAGACCGGTAGCACCCTGGTTTCGCAGGTCGAGCAATTCGGTTGTGATCCGTTCAAGGTTTGATTTCATTAACCTGTAAGTGGTATTTTCGGTCACTTTCATATTTCACCCGCTGGGCCAGTGTTATTTTTTTAGGTTAATTATTGTACCCATCATTTCATCGACAGTAGAGAGAAATTTTGCCGATGATTCAAAACCACGTTGAAACTGAATAAGGCTTATCATCTCTTCTTCCAGTGACACCCCTACAAGGCTATCTCTGAAATTTTCAAGCTGAACCAGGGCATCTTTGGCTCCCTTGAGGGAAAGTTGATTCTGGCTGCTTTCAATACCAACGGTGGCAACGATCTTTGCGTAGAGGGAATTGAAACTGTCGGTACCATCTATGAGGTAATTATCTCCAATATTTGAAAGAGTAAGCGCATTTCTGTTATCCCCTGGTGCAACTAAAGTAGGCGGAGGGCCAGGATCCGGTGCAGCACCTGCTGCAATTTTTACAGGATCATTTATGACAACACTCATCTGTCTTGCTGCACCCGCATACTCTGTGGCGGTTGGCGGGGGAGCAGGAGGGGAAGCAACATAACCTGGCGGCATACTGAAGAAAAGATTACCGGTTGTCGAATCGAGACTGCCACCGGTCTGATGCTGAAGATTAATCTGTACACTCAGTTCGTAGGCCAGCTTATCAATCTCACCGTTAAGTTCGGGAATGAAGTTGTCTCGAATATCCAACAGTCCTGCAAATTCACCACCCATATTGTGAGATCCAAGATCTCTTGTAACACCACCTGCTTCAAGCTGAAGACCGAGAGAAGAACCGGATATATTTGCCCTGATAGACATCGACATAGTGCCTTGCACCAGAGGTAGCCCTCCCGGCAGGTGTACAGCCAGCATTCCTTTCGAGTCTTCATATGATTGAGCGCCCAATGACTTTGCGAGGGTTTTGGCAAGCAAGTCCCTTTGATCCCGGGCACTGTTGGCGGTTTGACCATGAATTTCAATGCTGTAAATACGATCGTTTAACTCTGCAATTTCCTGCATCTGCGTGTTGACAGATTCTATCCTGGAAACAATGGAATGATCGATACTGCTTTTGATGGTGTTGAGCTCGTTGGCTGTATTGTTAAAGCCGGCTGCCAGAACCTGGCCCTGCATGATGACATTATTGCGCAGTACGGTGTCGCCGGGATCGGCGGAGAGCTTTTGCCAGGAGTCAAAAAAAGTATCTATATCGGTAGAAATATTGTCATTCGAAATGTTAAAAACCCGTTCAAGGTCTGAGAGAGGACGATTCAGTGCATCTTGAAAACCAAACTCGACAGATTTTTGTTTTATCTGTCGATCGATGAAAACATCATGCTGTCTGCTGACATCAGAAATCTTCACACCCTGGCCAATAAAGAAATTGCCGAAATTCATTGCGGGGTAGGTGCTGAGGACAGCCTGTTGTCTGGAATAACCTTCAGTGTTGAGATTAGAAATGTTATTCCCGATAATCTCTATTGATTTTTGATTAACCTCAAGAGATGTCCTGGCTGAGTTGAGTGAGTCAAAGAGTCCGGCCATATCAGATTCTACCTGAAAGAAGTCTGCCATTTACCTGGGAGGTAACGGCATATGCGGTTTGGGAATAGGTTGAAGTAACACTTTTTTGACCTAAAAAGACCATAGTATCTCTGATCCAGCCAAGGGTAGATTTAAATAAAAAAGCATTCCTGCGATTTTCCTGACGGATAAGGGATGCTATTGATTTATCCTTCTCATCTATCATTTCAACGGGGGCGAGATGTTGCATGAGCTCATCCTTTTCCGTCATTGCTGCAACCATACCTTTGACGTTAAGGGCTTTGGCAGATTCTCTCTCTTCAATTATGGTCTCAAGTAAACGAACAAGATATTCGTGGGTATTAGAGGGTTTCACTTTATCTGCCCTCCACGAGAAACTGTAAAAGAGAAGCGGATACTTTTTTCAGATCAGGTTCATAGGAGCCATCTGCTATCTGCTGCTTGATTTCCTGAATACGTTCAGTCCTTTCCATGTTGTCTGGTCTTGTCGCGGTTTGAGCTTTATGGACATCCTGAAGAACAGAAGAAAATTGAACTGTGTCTTCACCGGACGTTTTGTTTGTCTTGTCTACCTGTGTGTTTTCAGCCTTTTTCAGACTTCCTATCTGACCGGGGCCTCCGACGCCAAAAAATTCAACACTCATAACACCACCTGATTCAACAATTTACGGCTGTGGCTAATACCAGCCAATATTATGTTTTTTCTTAATTTTATCATTAGCCTCTCACCGTATCATATACTACGTTATTTCAAACAGACTTATTGTTACTTTTATTATCGGTGCTTAAATAAAGGATCTTTAGAAAAAAAGTGCTGAAGGGAGGGGCAACTAATCAGGAGGGAATGGAAAAATTACTTTTTGTTTTCTATCAGTGGTGCCATCTGGTTATACATCGCCTCGGCAATACCGAGGCCTGGGCCTTGGGTTGCGGCTTTTGCCGTTTCCATATCGAGCATTTCCCTGTAAATTTCTGTAGATATATTTTCTTCAAAAATTCCGCCGCTGGGGACAGATTTGCGCATAGCTTTGAACATTTCCATGACAAAAAGCGCTTCGAATTCCCTGCTGGATTCTCTCAGTGATTGCAAATCTCTTTGTTTACGGTCTATTGTCGGTTGTGTTTGCGGGCTGATAAGCATCCTTGGATCTATCTGTAAATCCATCGTATGTTCCTCTAAAAATTGTAACAACGAACCAGGTAAGCGAGCCTGCGAGACTCCGGATGAAGACTTTTTACGACGCCATCATAAAATTATCAGTTCTCCATGCATGGAACCTGAAGCTTTAATGGCCTGGAAAATGGCAATAAGGTCCCTTGGAGTGGCTCCTATGGCATTGAGCGCGTTGGCAATTTCTCCTAAGGAAATGCCTTTTTTCATATCCAGCAGGACAAGTTCTCCCTCATCTTCTGTTACAGAAATATCGGTTTGAGGAGTGATAACAGTTCGACCGCGTGAAAAAGGAGTAAATGGGTTTGGCTGGGATACCTCATAGTCTTCCCGGACGATAAGACTTAGGTTGCCATGGGAAACCGCTACAGTTGATAACCGGACATCCTTGCCCATTACAATTGTTCCTGTTCGTTCGTTAACAACAACCTTTGCAGTTGAATCTGCTTCAATATCCAGGCTTTCAATTGCTGCAACGAACTCGACGACATTTTTGCTGAATTGCTCAGGAATGTGGATTTTCACTGAACCGGAACTGTCCGGGAAAGCGGTTCCTGTCCCAAATCTGCGGTTAATCGCATTGGACATATTTGCAGAGGTTGTGAAATCAGCGTCACGCAGCTGATATTCCAGACTACCGCCTTCACCAATTTCAAATGCAACAGTATTCTCTACGATTGCCCCACCTGGAACACGGCCAACGGTAGGGTGATTCTTTTGTACTTGAGCGGCCTTGCCGCCAAAAGAAAAAGCACCTATCGCCAGAGGCCCCTGGGCAACAGCGTAGACCTGACTGTCTGCACCAAGCAGCGGAGTCATCAGCAGTGTTCCTCCGGCAAGGCTTTTTGCATCCCCCATGGAGGAAACCTGAATATCTATTGTTGAACCTGTTTTGGCAAATGGTGGCAGGGTGGCTATAACCATAACTGCGGCAACGTTCTTAATCCTGATTTCCCTTATTCTCTCTGGATTAAGTGTAATACCGTGCCGGGTCATCATATTGTAGATGGCCTGCAGCGTGAATTTCGTTCTTCTCATATCGTCGCCGGTACCGCTGAGACCAGTGACAAGGCCATAGCCGATAAGTTGATTATCTCTAACACCATGGAGCTGAGCGATGTCTTTTATTCGTACTGCCTCAGATTTTTCCACTGGGAAAACAGATATCAGGGTTGCAGTGAATAGTAGTGATAAGAGAAATTTCATATATTTTACCATGAATACGTATTGTGAGATTATTTTAACAGCTGAATTAAAATGGCCATATATTATCTAAGGTCCGCATCATCCAGCCAGGCTTCTGCTTATCACTGATGGCACCTTTTCCGGTGTAGCTGATACGTGCATTGAGGATCTTGTCTGAATTCACCGTATTGGCAGCTGTAATATCTACCGGCCTGATAATTCCGGTGAGGTAAATTACCTGGACTTCATTGTTGACCATTACCTCTTTACCGCCCCTGATTTTAAGCTGACCGTTTGGGTATCTGTCGACTACCTGGGTGGAGAGAGAGGCAGTCAGGTCTTCTTTGCGAGTTGTTGTACCGTTCCCATCAAAACCGTTGTTGAATTCAGCGTTAACCAGATTCTCCAGATCAATAGGATTATAACCATTCCAGATAGCATCATTTTCAAGGCCAAAAAAGTTTGGAATGGAAGCATGTATGTTTGTTGTTCTGTCTGTCTTAGTAGACGCTTCTTTTGATGCACTGGCCCTCTCAGAAATAAGGACTGTGACTATATCACCAATATTTTTTGCTTTTCGATCTGAGAACATGGAGGCGTTGTGTTGTCGCCATAGAGAGCCGTCTTCTCTATGTTCTAAATCTGCAGATTTTATTTCCTCAAGAGGTTCGGGGATGGGGCTGACTTGAAGGTCTGGTTTAGCACATGAACTTAAAATGAAGAGAGATAATATGATTAAAAGTATTTTTTTCATGGTTATAATACCACCTCCACGAGTCCAGGAGCTGCAACCCGACAATAGACAATTTTGTTTGAATTGATATTTTGCACACGGATCATCTGATCCTGTCGGCCATTATTGCGGGCAATACCAACAGTTGAGAGATGCATTGAGCCATGGTTGATCACCATTTTTACACGTTCCCCCCGCTGAATAATCGGGCAGATTTCCACCATAGAGGTGTGAACCGGAGCGCCCGGTCTGAGACTGCGTTTGATTTTTTTCCCTAAGAAATTGTTTATATCCAGCCCCGGTTCCGCTATTTCACTGAGATCTTTAACAGCAAGAGTCAGGTGGCTGGAGGTGAGAACAGTGCCTTTTTGCAGTTTAGATGTGGCGACA
>JAUVON010000146.1 GCA_030599175.1 Desulfobulbaceae bacterium
TAATCGAAATGGTTCATCTGGTAACGTGTGCTGATCATCTTCAGGGAGTATGTTGCACTTTGATTTCGGCATGAGAACAGTGTAGATTAAGCATAGATCGCTTGCTCCTGCTTTGGTGTATATTTTCTTATAAGCAAGAGTATCCGGGTGCGTGGAGTTGAAATATCTCTGGAGGGTTAGGTTGCATGGGTATTGGCAGGAAAATGACTAAGGAAGAGACCAGCTGGATCCTCTATGATGTTGGTAATTCGGCCTTTGTTCTTGTCATGATTACTGCTTTGATGCCAATTTTTTTTAAAGATGTGGCAGCTGTCGGTATGGCCGGAGCAACCTCTACTGCCAACTGGGGCTTTGCCAATTCCACCGCGTCCCTTATTCTGGCAGTTCTCTCGCCTCTTCTTGGGGCAATGGCAGATTACAGAGAGAGGAAAAAATGGTTTTTCCTCCTCTTTCTTTTTCTTGGAATCAGTTTTTGCCTCTCTTTATCACTGGTTGGAGAGGGACAGTGGCTTCTCTGCCTCATTCTTTTTGTCATTGCCAGAGTGGGTTGGGCCGGAGCCAATATATTTTATGATGCCTTTCTGGTCGATGTTACAAGTCGCGACCGTATGGACGCAATCTCCGCCAAAGGGTATGGTTATGGATATATCGGCAGTGTTATTCCATTTCTGATTATCATGGGCATCATCTTTTCTGCGGGAATGCATGATGGCTTGCCCGTACAGGCTACCCGGGCATGCTTTATCCTGGTTGCCTTGTGGTGGCTGCTGCTTTCCCTGCCGGCAATAAAAAATCTGAGACAGCGTCATTCCATCCCTGTTTCATCCTCCCCGGTTTTTGACAGTTTTTCACGGCTTATGAGAACAATGAGGGAAATACGGCTTTATAAACAGCCGTTTTTATTCCTGGCGGCCTATTTTTTTTATATTGACGGTGTAGGAACTATAATTTCGATGTCTACCGCATATGGTCGGGATCTTGGTTTTGGCGTGACTTTCCTGATCGTGGTTCTGCTTTTTATCCAGATTGTGGCCTTTCCCTTTGCTCTGCTCTTTGGTCGGCTGGCGGAAGTTTTCTCAGCAAAAAGAATGTTGCTGGCAGGAATTGTTGTCTACTGCCTTGCCACTTTTCTTGCCTTTTTGCTGCCCTCTATTGCAGACAAATCATCAAAAATAATGGTTTTCTGGATTGTTGCTTTTCTTGTAGCCTCTTCCATGGGGGGCATCCAGGCGCTCAGTCGGAGTTATTTTGGTAAGCTTATTCCGGTGGAGAAGAGTGCTGAATTTTTTGGGTTTTATAATGTGTTCGGCAAATTCGCCGCCATCATGGGACCGTTTATGATGGGGGTTGTCGGTTACATGACCGGGGAAACCAGGTGGGGAATTCTCAGTATTCTTTTTCTGTTTGTACTAGGTGGACTTCTACTTCTAAGGGTTGAAGAACCAGTATAATAGGTACGAAGGGCTATGAGAAGAAGATAGGTTGTTGGGATTTACTTGGAAAGAGGAGACTATTCTAGAGGAAGTTAGAATGGACTCACAAAGCGATTAATTGTCACCGCCCGCGAGGAGAAAAGATGCGCAGAATATGATAAGTTACGAAAAAAATGAAATTTGGGTGGATGAAGATGGAAGTATTTAAGAACGGAATTAATCTCTTCGTAGTTGTTTTCCTCCTTTCTCTTTGCTCTTGTGCCTCTCTTTCTCAGAGACCCGTGCAAGAATTAACGATTGCCTACTCTCTCTATGATGAGAGGGATCTGCAAAGTCGTTTTGCTCCTGTTTTCATTGTTGAAAACGGCAACAGGGACTACAACCGCATTGGAAGGCCGGTGGCTATTGTTGAAGAGGGCAAAGAGAAGGTTGTCATCGATCCTGATGTGGCGACATACTATCTTTCAACTCGCAGGTTCGCAACTGAGCAAGGCAGATATACAAACTTGATTTATCGGATCCATTTTCAGAAGATTCCTTTCAGTATTGTGCCTTTCCACCTTGGTTCTGGAGGAAATGTCGGTCTGCTTGCTGTGGTAACTCTGAACAGCAGGAACGAAGTGGTTCTCTACTCATTACTCCATACCTGCGGCTGTTATCTTGCCTTTATTCCGACATCGAATCTTCCGGAGGAGGATTTGCCTATTGACTGGAAGAAGGGCAGGCAAAATGTTTTCACAGAGAATCTGCCCTCTCACCTTACTTTCTCACAAGGTGGAGCAGATGAGTTACTTTTTGTCCAAATGCGCGAAGAAACGCATCGGGTAAAAAATGTCTGGCTTGCCGAAATTGACGAATTAGAAGGTTTTAAGGTTATAAAGCCTAACCTGCAGCCCTTCTACTCTCTTGAGAACCTTGTGTCAGCAACTGGCGAGCACACATCATTTTATGAAACTTCCGGGCCACGAAAGGGATACGTCAAAGGCAGTCAAAAAATTTGGGAAAAATTTTTGATCAGCTGGTGGGCATTCGACTGGCGAGTTGGAGAGGATAAGAAACTGGGCAGAGACACATCAGAAGGAAATGTTTTTTACACCAGCATTAAACCCTGGGCCAGGGAAGAATCGGATCTGCGCGACTTTCCACGCTTCCTCAAGTATTGGGGCTGGAGATTATGAAATGGAAACTTAAATAACCGAATATTACATTATTAATGGATAAATTATTAACAATTAAACTGGAAAATCAGCCATAACCGGATATTCCAATTGGCAAGCCTCAGTATAGGAGCACACCTGTTGGTTAAGGCTATTTCTGAATATTTTGGATATTGTCTGAAACAATTTTTTAACCCCAGGTTCTCCTGCTAGTGGAGTGAGTCTAGGTGAGGCCTGATTGTTATGTTGATCTGTTAACCACCTGCTACACTTCCGTTGCCTGGTATACGACCAATCCTATAAGAGTCGACGATGCCAATTAGCCAAGAAATTATTAAAACAATCCATGCAATATTAAGGAGTTGAGCGTCAGTACCAGTTGGTTGCTTTGATATTAACTCTGTAATTGCGGCAACATCTAGTTGAACTTCACCATGTTGGATTTTCTCCCCTATTTGTAACGCCCTCTCCACCAACCTAGAAAGCACCAAATAGAGCGACACAAATGCAGCACCAGCCAATAATGTACCAGTAATATGTTTTTTTAAAAAAAAGTGCCCAGTACCAGGAAATACAAAAGCGGACAACAGGGCTGCTTTTATTGCTTTACTCATTTATATGTCCAAACGTTTAGAATATTCCTATGTATACAGGTGTGGGAATTCAATTGCACTAAAAGGTATCCCCGTAAGCTACCGGTATGGTTGCGCTTTGTCGTGAGTGGCGCTGAATATTTGGGCCGTGTCCTGTTTTTCAAGGAAACCAGACATCCTTCTAACTATGTAGGAAGAATCTAAACTACTGCAAGGATGAGCTTGTCTAAGCTGATAATTTAAAGATTATAAAGGGGTTTAAAGATGCCAAACTTACTGAATAAACAAGAAATCGAAACCCTGTTTGAATCAGCCCAAGATATACTGTTGACCGTGGGGATTGAATTTGAGGTGGAAAGCGCCCTGAATCTTTTTAAAGATAATGGAGCAAAAGTACAGGGCAAGCGAGTTTTTATCTCCAGCGAACTTTTGGGAGAAGCGTTGAAGTCAATGCCCGAGTACAAATACGAAATTGCCAATACAAAGCGACTGGCTGGAGTCGGACCTTTTTCTAATGCTCCTATGATTCTGAATGAAGAGACGGGACAGATGTGCCAGGGTACGGTTGAAGATGCCATCAAAATGTATCAGTTGGGGGAGACCAGTGATATTTATGAAGCAGCAAATCCTGGGGTTGTCGATCCTGCAGGTAATGACTGTGAAGATCAGTATCTCGCCCAGATCGCGATGCTTTTGAAGTACTCAGATAAATATCCGAACCTTGGGCTGCGTGCCACAAAATCAAACACCAAGGACGGAGATGTCTACACTAGTGCCAAAAAAGCGATACAGCTGATTAAAACAATCAAGGGAAACAGTGACGGCCCGGTGATGGGACAGGGCATCTGCCCCATGGCGCCTCTGGCCTACGATGAGGAAAGCCTGATTAATATACAGGTTCTTGTGGAAGAGGAACAGGACATTACCCTTTTCCCATGTACACTCTCTTATATGACTGGTCCTGAAAGCCTGATGGGAATAGTCGTCCATGATCTCGCCATCTGTTTGGCCGGGGTCGTTTATGTTCAGCTTCTCAAGCCCGGTACACCGGTGGCCTTCAGCTGTTTTTCCACCATGACTGATATGAAAACCATGCAGCCGGTATATGCAAGTCCCGAATACCTTCATGTTCAAATTATGTTTTATGAGGTCTGCCTTTACCACAATTTGAACTGCTGTTTGTGCGGATGCATGGCCGACGGCACCAAGAACGATTACCAGACAGGATATGAAACCACCCTCACTTCTCTTGGCCCGTATTTCATGACTACGGTGGATGAAATCTGGTGTTACCCTGGCCACATGGCCGCATTTGCTGGGGGGAGTTTTCGGAAAATGATATTTGACGAAGAGATGATGATCAATTGCAACCGCACTCTCCAGGGCCTTGGTCTTTCTCTTGATCCAAACCTTAAAGACAAATTAAGCAAGGCGGTTGTCACTAAGAGTTTTCTGACAATCGGAGATGTAGGGATATACAGAAAGGAGCAGCGGGTCACCCCGGTCTTTGACAAAAAAGGCATCGACCAGGATAGGCCCGGTTCGGAAAATTTGAGTTTTAATAATGTTGATCAGATCATAGAAAAGAGACTGGCTTCATATCAGCTGCCTGAGAGGACGGATGACCAGAAAGCATTGCTACAGAAATATCTTCCGACCCAATGCAAATATTAGATCAGCCTGAGCAACATTATGGAGTGTTGAACCATTGCAAGACCAAAATGAGAGGCGGTTTTTTCCCCTGGTTTCTGACACAATAAAAAAATTATTAACTATAAGGAGAAGTAACATGGCCGATTTTAATAAAATGACCGAAGCCCTAGTCAAGTGTGACGCTACAAAACTTACAGATCTGGTGAACGAAGCACTGGCTGCGAATATTCCAGCATCAGATATAAAGGTCGTGGACCTCGCTTTAAACGCTGAATTTCAAAATGTTTTTGTTCAGAGGCTGGGCTTCCCAAAAAAATGAATCAGTGATTGGTACACAAGGCACTATTTTCATAATATGAAAGTCAATGTCGTTGGATTTTGCAATTAGCAGAGCTGTTAGTGTTATAATTGCCACCTCGAAGGTCAAAGTGTACTGGCCAACGTCAATATTTAATGTGTCTACTGTATATACGTAATTACGAAGTTGCCCCAAAAACCTAGCAATATCAGGAGGTGTTTTTGACTTTTTAAAACCCATATTTCCCTGAACAGCCTAACAGGAAAAAAGTACCTTCAAAGAGAAGATGGTTCCAGAAAATCAATCAAGAGAATTGCTCCATTATTCCAGCTCCCGGATGATTGATAGTACTTTCATAACAGTGCGAATACCGATTCGACAGTTCGTGTCGTGTTGTCAGCGAGTATCTTGCATATTGCCTCACATGCGCTCTTTCTATATAATCTTACATAGGATATCGCTGTTATTATTGCTTTCTCGTTTGAAAAAGGGAAGCAATATGGAATGTAGTGGCCAAGTGCAGATCTATAGGAGAAGAGGACCGCAGGAAACCTCTCTCTGGAATCATGGAACATTTTACCAGGTTTTGGTGGCTGTAACGGCTTGCTGAAACTGAGAATTGTCTTTTCGAAAAAGATCGCATTGTCGACGTCTTTATGGTAGAAATTAGCCCCTTTTTTTCATAAGCCGGAGCCTTTACCATGATTCAGTTACCTACCAGTCAGGCGGACATCGATAATACTGCGACCTGGGCTAAATATAGCAAAAGATTGTGTGACCACTGCGGTGCTTCCTGCTGCAGTCTGCCGGTGGAGGTGCAAGCATCGGATCTCATACGTATGGAGTTGATGGACGAGTTTGAACTTGAAGAGGATCTCAAACATATCGCCCGGAGGTTAATGAAACAACATCTGGTAGAGCATTTTCACTCGAAAACAAAGACCTTTACCCTCGCCAGAATGGCCAGTGGGGATTGCCTTTTTCTGGATAACCGAAGCAGGCGCTGTACCATATATTTTCAGCGGCCCAATACCTGTCGAAACCATCCACAGGTTGGCCCTCGTGCAGGTTATTGTGCGTTCAATAGAAAGGTCTCGGCTTAATGCGAGTATATCAGTGTAAAGGAGGTGTGGTCTCGGTTGTTTGGACAGAATCTTTATATGATTAAGGTGATGCTAGCTTGCGGATTTTCACTGGGTATTAAGATAGCCAAGTCTAAGGTTTGATTATTAAGCAATCACTTCAACTTGACACATAACTACTGTTAATGTAATCAGGATATTGTCCCATAAGCCTAACAATATAAAAATCTATTTTCGACCTCTATAGGGTAAAAGTTATCCAGAATAGCCTAACAGGAAAAGGCTACCTTCAAAGAGAAGATGCTTCCAGAAAATTTCGGAGTTGGTCTGGAATTTTTCTTGAGAGTTGGTGTCCATTTATTTTGGCTCACTTCAGTTGTAAGTAGGCTGCCGATTAAGAGAACGGAGACTGAGGGCTATGCCAGGGGGCTAAGAGACACTTATTATTTAATAGAAAACTATAAGGCAGACAAAAAAGGAGATACTTGAATATTTTGGATCAGTTAGGAGGGCTACTTACTACCATTTAACCAATACAAGAGGCATAAATACCAGGGCAGGTAGAGGAGCAAACCACCCCAGAAAATCGAACCCATCATGTAGTGAGAGGCTGAGTCTGGCGAGATGAAAGCATAACAGAACTGCGGCTCAGTTATCGTAATTACAGTAGTAAAGGGCGTGATGACCTTAGTCTGAAGTTCCTGAACAAGAGAACACGATTATTGAATCATTCCAAAGTGTTAAAAA
>JAUVON010000328.1 GCA_030599175.1 Desulfobulbaceae bacterium
GATGAACTCGTAAAAACCAAAGTTCTTCACCTTTCCGTCATTCCCGCAAGGCGGGAGGTAAGCGCAGACTCCGATCCAGTCATTTCAATACGTTCTGGATTCCCGCCTACGCGGGAATGACGAAGTTGGGGACTTTTTACGACGCCATCAAATGTTGATTATGAAAAAAAGATATATATTCCTGACTCTTCTGTTTGTCGCGATTGTTTTTGATCTGTGGTTGTATCGGCCCAACGAAAAACAGAAAAGACCAGTGTTGGCAGATTCATTTTCAAATACTGTTAATTCCCCAAACAGATATTTAACAACCGATATTGTTGCAAAAAAAATAATTAATGGCGATCCCGTTATTTTTCTGGTGGATGTTCGAAGTCAGGAAGGCTTTGACAACTACAGTATTCCCGGGGCCATTAATATTCCATTGAAGGATGTACTTCTTGATGATTGGAAAACATCTTTAAATCAAGATGTTCGAGACATTGTGTTTTATTCTGGTGATAATATTCTGTCAGAAAAAGCCTGGATTTCATGCATGCAGCAAGGTTATGAAAATATCTATGTACTGGACGGTGGATTGAATAAATGGTTTGAAACTATTATTGAGCCGGAAATTCCAGATGAAACAGCATCAACAGCAGAATTTGATCTCTTTGCGTCTAGAACAGGAACTTCTATTTTTTTTGGTAGTGGAGTTATTGCGGCTGCCGGTACAAAATCTGTTCAGCCCAAGAAAAAATAGCATATATCGTGGTTGATTGAAATTAACCCTTAAGTTGATGATAGTGAAAAAAAATTACTAAAAACAGGTGCTGGTATGATGCATTTCAAAATTTTCCGTTTGAGTTTTCTTGCTTTCTTGTTGTCTCTGCTGATTACCCCTCAGCTATACTCAGAAGAACTGAACAACTGGCCAAGAGAGGTGAAGGTTTCTTCCGGTTCCATTACCATCTATCAACCCCAGGTTGAATCGCTTAAGGGTAATACCTTAAAAGGGAGAACAGCAATTGCTTATCATGGTTCAGGAAGTGACACTCCGGTATTTGGTGCTGCCTGGTTCACAGCTCAGGTCCAAATTGACCGGGAAAATAATACTGTTCACTATGAAACTCTGGAGATTACCGATATTCGTTCCCCAAAAAAGGATAAGCAACTGGGAGAGGAGTTCAGGGAGGCTGTTTCGCAGGGTGTGAAAAAAGGAAATTTAACATCCTCACTTGATGAATTGACTACAGCTCTTGCAGCAGTTGAGCAGGAACAGAAACAGGCTGCAAATCTTAAAAATGATCCTCCGGAGATCATCTATATGGATAAACCGGCACTGCTTGTTGTAATTGACGGCAAGACCATGCTGCAGAAAATTGAAAAGAGTGATTATCAGGCAGTGGCCAACACGCCTTACCCGCTTTTTTTTGAGGACAAAAGCGGAAACTGGTTTTTAAACGCGGCTGATAATGTCTGGTATAGTGCTAAAAAAGATGACGGGCCATGGACTTACACAGACCAGCCTCCCGCTGTGCTTGTAAAGATGGTGGAAAGCAAGTCCTCTGAAAACAAGTCTGAGACGGAAAAATCTGCAACTAAGATCACCGCTGAAAATGCTCCTGCCATTCTGGTGGCACATAAGCCGACAGAACTGGTCGTTTCTAAAGGAAAGGCCGAATTTAAACCTTTGACCGATGATCTTCTGGCGATGAGCAATACGGATTCCGATCTGTTTATGGATGTAAAGAGTCAAAAGTATTATCTTATTATTTCAGGACGCTGGTATAAGGCAGCTTCAATGACCTCCACCTGGCAATATGTGGCTGCCGATAAACTGCCCGCAACCTTTGCTGAAATTCCAAAGGATTCTAAATATACGGATGTAAGAGCTTCCGTTGCAGGCACTGACGAGGCCCGCGAGGCGGTGATGGATGCCCAGATACCGCAAACGGCCGCGGTTAAAAAAGAGACAGTTGATCTTAAGGTTTCTTATGATGGAAAACCGGAATTTAAGTCAATTGAAGGTACCGGCCTTCAGTTTGCCGTGAACTGTTCAGAAACGGTGATCGAAGCTGACAAACAATTTTACCTGGTAAAAGATGCGGTCTGGTATATTTCTTCCGCTGCAACCGGCCCGTGGACAGTATCGGATCATGCACCACCAGGAATCGATAAAGTACCGCCATCCAGTCCGGTTTATAATACCAAATATGTCCATGTTTATGACTCTACGCCCGAGGTGGTATATGTGGGTTATACCCCCGGATATGTCGGCAGTTATATCTATGGGCCGACAATAGTCTACGGTACCGGATATTACTATAATCCCTGGATTACTCCCTATCACTATTACCCGCGTCCTGCAACCTGGGGATTCAGTGTTTCTTATAATCCCTGGACAGGGTGGGGTTTTGGCTTGAGCTGGAGCTCCGGGCCATTTCGTATTGGATTTCATACCGGTGGCGGTTATCACGGCAGATATTGGGGCGGCAGAGGTTACTACGGGCCCAGGGGCTACAGGTCATCGTATCGAAACGTGAACATCGACAATATAAACATTAACAGCAACCGTAATTTCAATACAATTTCAGACCGCCAAAACCTTTATCGTGGAAATGATCAACGTGCGAATATTCAAAATACAGTTAACTCCCGTTC
Source organism: Desulfobulbaceae bacterium (assembly GCA_030599175.1). Classification (GTDB taxonomy): domain Bacteria; phylum Desulfobacterota; class Desulfobulbia; order Desulfobulbales; family Desulfocapsaceae; genus Desulfomarina. The sequence continues at coordinate 2,641 of JAUVON010000328.1, forward strand.
ACTGAATCAGTCGGACAGGCAGGATATTACAAATAGAATGTCGAGCGGTCAGGCAGGAAAAGCGGCGCTGGCGGCTGGAGGAGGAGCAGCGCTGGGAGCGGCAGCAATGAATAATCGAACTGACAGGCCCGCATCTAAGGGGCAGCTCAATACCAGTGATATGCGGAACAAGGCAGCAAATCTAAGCAGTCAGGGCAGGCCTAATAATATTCTGACCGATGAAAAGGGGAATGTCCTGAGGAATAATAACGGGCAATGGCAGGAGCGAAAGAATGGACAGTGGCAGGACAGAACTTCTTCAGCCACGACCGAAAAAGCCAGGTCCAAGGGCCAGCAACGCTCAGGTTATGAACGTTCTTCCTCCATCGACCGGCAGCAGCATTCAAGACAGAGGGCTACAGAGAGGGTACAGAGTTCCAGTAGACCCAGCAGGAGTTCTTCTGGTGGCGGTGGCGGTGGCGGTGGTAGGAGTGGTGGCGGTAGAGGTGGCGGCGGCGGACGTCGTTGATTTTGGCTGAAACGGGATTCAACCTGTCTATGACAATATAGCAAAACAAGGAAACAGGAAGCATGAGTCAATCACATCTGACTTCTGTAAAGACAACTCCATTCGGGATGGCAACTCTGCGTAATGAAGAGGTAAACATGGAAAGGTATTCAGCCGTACCATTTATTAAGACTGCTATTTTGTACCTACTCGTTCTATCCTGTTTTGGAGCTTCGGGATGTGCAGGAGTGGGGTCAACAGTTCCTCTGGAAAGAAGGCTTTCTCTGATTGAA
>JAUVON010000318.1 GCA_030599175.1 Desulfobulbaceae bacterium
GATATCCTTCTCCAGCGGGAAGGAGTTATGATAATTGAACTGAAAGGCAGCACTAAGAGCAATGTGAAAGCAGGGCTTGATTTTCTCCGGGAAGTTGGAATTAAGGTCGAACGATTAGCGGCCCGTATTCGCCGTGATGATGAAAAATGTTTCCAGTGTGGGGCGTGTACGGCTGTCTGCTCAGCGGGCGCTCTCTATATTAAACGGCCGGAAATGTCTGTGATATTTGATGTGGAAAAATGTACCGGTTGCAGTCTCTGCGTGCCTTTATGTCCAGTGAGAGCAATGGAGGTATCTCTTGGTGATACCTGGATACTCTCCGAAGAATTTATGGTTTAGTTAGTGTTTAAACTCTCCCGCAGGACTGTTCTCCTCTTCGTCGTTAGCGAAAAATGACCAGTCCGGCATACTTAATTTGGGAAACCAGGCCCAGAGGCGTGACTTGGGCGGGTCGCCAGCCTCGATCCTTGTCAGCAGATCCCCTGCCTTATCTTTTATTTCCGTATCAGGGTATGTTGCCAGCAGATATTGCAGCCGGATTATGGCTTGCTCGTACTTTTCTGTGCGCACATAATATTGGACAACAAAATATTCATGATTTGCCAGAAACTCGGTTGCGGAACTGATACGAGTCTTGGCATCACCGGTGTAGGGAGACTTGGGGTATGCTTTCAGCAGCTGCTCAAAGAGTTGAATTGCTTTTGTCGCACCGGAGGGATCTCTGTCAATCCTGTCAATGGTTTTATAACTGCACATAGCTTTTTGAAACATTACGTAAGGTATGCTTTCATTGGTGGGGTGATGATTTTCAAACTCTTCGTAGAGTATCGCAGCTTCCTGGTACCGCTTAAGGTGGTAACTGCAATCTGCGGCTTTTAATTCCGCCAGGGTCGCTTCAGGACTAAAAGGATACCGGGTTAAAATTTCTTCAAAAAATTCAATAGCTGTAAAATATTTTCCGACGTTGTAGTCATCCATTCCCTGGATAGCCAGGCTTTTAGCCGGAAGTTCCTTGTCAATGTCCTCGGAGGAAGTGAACGTAAAAGTTGATTTCAGTTGACTGCAGCCACCGAGAAAAGCAACCAGGAAAAAGAGTGTCGCCAGCCGGAGACTTAACTGCACAAATGGTTTTGCATAATTTTCCATAGTCATGCCAGGGGTTGATTATTATTTCGGGCTATGGAGATAGTTTTCTGCCGCCAGTACTGCAACTGCACCTTCGCCGGCTGCATTGACAATTTGGCGGACATCTTTGTTGCAAATGTCGCCGGCGGCCATGACTCCGGGTATAGCGGTGCGAGATTCTATATCTGTGGGGATAAAACCCCACTTTTCTGCTTTCAGGAGATCCAGAGGGAGGATATCGTTGTTTGGAGTAACTCCAATGAGTACGAAGATCCCTTCAACGTCCAGGGTTGCTGTGGATCCATCTTTTGCAACCAGATTGAGGCGCTCAACTCCGTTCTCCCCCTCTATGGAGGTAACCTGTGAATTCCAGATGAAGTCGATTTTCTCGTTTGCAAACGCGGTTTCCTGGACAATCTTAGTTGCTCTGAGTTCATCTCTACGGTGGATAATTGTAACACGGCTGGCAAATTTAGTCAGGTAATTGGCTTCCTGAACCGCTGTGTTTCCACCACCAACAACTGCAACATGCATGTTTCTGTAGAAGGGTGCATCGCAGGTTCCGCAGTAGGAGACGCCTTTTCCACGCAACTCAAGTTCACCTGGAACGTTCAGTGTATTGGCGCTGGCACCGGTACAGATAATAAGAGAATCACAACTGATGCTGTCACCCCCTGTAAGGTGGAGAACCTTACGCTTCTCATCGCTGAGATCAACCTTGGTCACCTCTTCCGTCAGCATGTTCAAGTCAAACCGTTTTGCATGCTGGGTCATTTTTTCAACGAGATCAAAACCGGATAATCCTTCAGGGAAACCGGGGTAATTATCCACCCAGTCCGTTAACAGAACCTGTCCTCCCGGTGCACCTTTTTCAATTAGTAAATGATCGAGTCGGGCACGAGCGGCGTAGAGTCCGGCAGATAATCCTGCTGGTCCTCCACCTAAAATAATGAGTTCATAGTGATCTTTTTTTTCCATCTGTTCTATATCCGTTTAAAAATGCTGGCTGAGTGAAATACAGTAAACACAAAGTAGTCTTGACTTCCAACGATCCGTCTCCAGACTATCGTTGCAGGTCACCCTCTGTTTACAGGCAGGCTCTCGGTTGATAAAAAAATGGCTGTCATGTTGGCGATAGATTTTACAATCCAAACCGACAACCATCTCAGGACGTAAGGATATGAATTTACCCGGCCTTACCTATAAGCTCTATCAGTTCTGACTTGCCTACGGATCCGGTTATTTGATCAACAACTTCTCCGTCTTTAAAAATAATAAGAGTAGGGATAGCACGAATACCGAATTTACCCGGAGTAACAGGGTTGTCATCAACATTCATTTTTGCGATGGTAACTTTTCCCTCATATTCGGCTGCAAGATCCTCAATGACCGGACCGATAGCTTTACAAGGGCCGCACCATGGAGCCCAAAAATCAATAAGAGTAGGTTGATCTGATTTTACCAGGGCATCAAATTCTGCATCATTTACCTGCAGGACTTTGTCACTTGCCATTATTGTCTCCTTTAAATTGGATATACATTCTGCAAAACAGCTTTCTTTTGCGAAACCATCATATATTAAACCGCTATCAACTCGTAGTTTTAAAAATGTAAATGCTCAAAGATATTTTCTCTGCTAGTTTACATTGTGCTTTAATAGCTGACAAGCAGAAAAAACAGCCTGTCTCCACTGAGTTCACTGGCTTTTCCTAAACGAGACTGTACAATGTGCATAAACACTAAAAAAATCAAGGGGGAAGGATAATTGACAGAAAAACTGACTCCATGCTATATTGCATTCTGTGCTTCAGTATTTTCGATCCGATAATTAATGTGAACAAAATTAGAAATATATAAAGAGGAGAGAAAAATGGAATATACAGTTTCCAAAAAACTATTTACTGAGGCATGTAAATATATACCGGGGGGAGTGAACAGCCCGGTACGGGCCTGCAGATCAGTCGGATGTGATCCTATTTTTATCACCAAAGCCAGAGGTGCATCTGTATTTGATGCGGATGGTAATGAGTATGTTGATTTCGTCTGTTCGTGGGGACCGATGATAATGGGGCACGCTCATCCTGATATCATTGAAGCACTGCATGGAGCTGCTGTAAACGGCACCAGTTTCGGGGCGCCCACACCAACTGAGATAAAATTGGCAGCGATGGTGGCTGAGGCTGTACCATCTATAGAAAAAGTCAGGTTTGTCAGCTCGGGGACGGAAGCCACCATGAGCGCTGTTCGACTTGCACGTGGGTACACCGGCAGGAATGTTGTGGTTAAATTTGACGGTTGCTACCATGGGCATGCGGACTCATTCCTGGTAAAGGCTGGATCCGGAGTTATAACACTTGGTATTCCAGGAAGTCCCGGAGTTCCTGACGATATAGTTAAAAATACAATTTCGATCCCTTACAATAATCAGGAGGTTCTGGAAAAAAC
>JAUVON010000034.1 GCA_030599175.1 Desulfobulbaceae bacterium
ATCAGCAGCTTGATTGACAAAATGAACACGGCCATCGAACAGTCCAATACTTTTATCGCCAAGATGGAAGCCACAAAATAACAACAGGTGAAAATGAAATATTTACAAAAAATATCCTGGCAACGATTAACGATATGTGCTGGTGTGGTTTGGGCATCTTGTACATTCTCAGCTCAGATGGCTGTTGCCAGTGAGCTTGATGATTGTATGGTTCAGGCTATGCATACCGGTTCAGACAACACCACTATTGGCGAATTAAGATTACAATGTGAAAACAGATTCATGCTGGTTCGTATACCCATAAAAAAGTTAACGGGACAGCTCTTGATCCTGTTGAAGAGCGCCGCAGGCAGGATGACGAGCATGTACTACAACCGTTTACTCTGATGGCGCATAAACCGAATTATCTTCTTTTTGGTGCGTATAATTCGAGTTCTTACAACGCTGATCCCTTTAAAGAAGAATTTAAAGATCCAACGTATACTCTGGATGATGTGGAAGCAAAATTCCAACTCAGTATTAAGTTCCCTTTGCTGGTGAATCTGGCAAATGATACCTTTGATATCTATGCCGCGTATACCAATCGCTCTTTCTGGCAGGTGTATAACGATAATGAATCTGCTCCTTTTCGAGAAACCAACCATGAACCGGAAGTCTGGGTGCAATTTCATCCCGACTGGGAGTTTTTCGGTTTTACCAATGGGGAGAACGTTTTCGGTGCTGTACATCAGTCAAATGGGCGGGATGGAAATCTTTCGCGGAGCTGGAACCGTGTCTATGCTCAGCTTACCGTTGAACGGGGAGATCTGGTTATGAGTTTTAAGCCCTGGTACAGGGTCGATTCAGGTAGTGTTGATGATAATCCGGATATTACCGATTTTCTTGGTCACTATGAATTGAGAGCTTCCTATAAACTGGGAGAGCATGTGATCAGTGCAATGTCCAGGAACAATCTGGAATCCGGCTTTAGTACAGGTGCTGTTGAACTCAGTTGGAGTTTTCCTCTCTGGGGCTGGCCATATTTAAAAGGGTATATGCAATATTTCACAGGGTATGGTGAGAGTCTGATTGATTATGATCAGTATGTAAACAGCATCGGAATCGGTGTTTCACTGACTGACTGGCAGTAATACCGGGGATCAGGGACATTTTGAAAATAGTATGAGTTGTCTCGCTGTTCATCCCGGTATTTTTTCCTGAAATGGTGATCTATCATCTTGCCCGGTTCCACTGATCACCTGCAAACTCTGTTTTCCTCCCGGGGTGTCTGGTGCTGATGAACCGAGAATCGTATCGATCACAGCCTGGCGCTCAAAACTTTTTACAGGTTCTGATGGCATCACTTGTCTGCCGGTTTTGGTCAGGTGGATAATCCCGGTATCCAGCAGTTGAGAGAGTACCTTTTGCAAAACCGCCTCAGGGTATTCGGGAAGCTGCAGATAAATGTCTGAATCCGTGAGACCTGTTTTTTGTTCAAAAGAGGAGTAGGTGAGATCTACAATATCAAATGCTGCTGCCAGGTTTCGTGAGGGACGGTCAGGTATGCTGCACAGCCTGTAGGTTGACATATTCTGGAAGGCGAAGGCAACCTGAGCACCGACAAGAATAAATATCCAGCCGAAATACATCCAGATGAGAAAGAGAGGCAGGGTAGCAAAGGAACCATAAATTGCATTATATTTTGCAACACCCACCTGGAGAGTAAAATACATATTCTGCACACTAAACCAGAGAATCGCGGCCAGGGTAGCTCCGAAAACAGCCGGCAGGGTCTTGACCCTGGTATTTGGAAAGAAGATGTAGATCACATATAAGGTCAGAGCAATAAAAAAAACAGGCAAAAGTTTGAGAAGAAGTGCCTGGAGCCAGACGAAAGGTATTATCAGGTCAACCTTGGATGCGAGTTGCGGGCTAGTCAGAAAAGCACTGGCAGCAAATGCCACATTAACGGAAATCGGCAGCAGGATAAGCAGGGTGAGGTAGTCCGAAATTTTCCTTATTATCGAGCGACTCTTCTGAACCTTCCAGATAGCATTCATGGCCGATTCAATATGACTCAACACCAACACGACACTAAACAGTATGCCTATCACTCCGATGGTTCCGAGTGTGGCGAAATTTGTTCGGTTAACGTAATCAAAGATTTTATCCACGGCGGAACGAAGGTGATCGGTGAGCCTGCCTGCAGCCATGTCAGAAGATGTTGGATCAACTTCTGATTTCTCCGGAGAAGGGGAAGCCTGTTTCTGGGGAGAACTATGCTCCAGTGTATTGATATAAGTATAAGCTGCTTCCCGCAGCTGATCGCCCCCTCCCAACCCTTTTACTACTGCTGTGCTCATGGCAAGCATGGGAACGAGGGAGAGGAGTACGGCGTATGTGAGAGCTCCGGAACGTAATGAGAGGTCATTTTTACAGAACTCTTCTATTGTAATGAGGATGAGACGGACGAGGCTGCGCAGAAATGACTGCGGCAGGGGCAGGTCGAGATCCCGTCTGTCTGCCCAGCCTTTAAGGGTTGCGTGTTTTCGATGTTTGGTTGGTTGAGTGGTGGTCATGATCCTCTTTTGGGGCAGAGTAAGAGATTTAACCCGTGAGTATCTCTTTTTTGGTCACCGCCTCCGCCTTGACCCTGTCCAGAAGTTCTGCGAGTACCGGTTTGATGTTCTCCCTGATATCGCCGGCAACGATGATATAAAGAAGATCATCACCCGGTAGGAATGTTCCTGAAAATGCTTCTATTATTATATCAAAAATGCCTTCATACTGAAGATATTCCTGGCGGAGTTTTTCTATCTTTTCGTAATTCGGAATAACCTCAAGAGCTGTAACTTTTGCCTTGTCCTCTTTTGACCAGTTGCGGACAACGCCGTTATGGATGAGGATCATGCCCACATTGTCGGTAAAACCCGGTCTGCTTTTCAGTTCATTAATTGCCTGTGATATATCCATGTTTTTCCTTAGATGATAATAGTTTGAATTGGATATCTTATTTCCTCAGATATAACTTACCTGGTTTGTGGAAAACTTTTTCCTATATCGCTTTTAGAATCGGGATCATCAGCTCCTGGGAAGACTTGAGCTTTGACAGATTAAGTGAGGAATTATATCGCTCCAGTAACCACATTGGGATGTCGAATCTATTATAGCAGAGATCCCAGAAGGTATCGCCGTTATTTACCTTATATGGTTTTTGTCCAACTACGGCGTATGCAGTAAAGAAGTCCTCTTCAATTTCCTGGAGATAGTCGAGACGTTTTTCTTCAAATTGCGCTGCCGAGAGTTTTTCAAAGGCGAGTAAAACTTTTTTCCCCGGCTCGATCTCTGTCAATAGCTTGGAATTATTAATTTTTCGTATCTTATCTGTTGTCGATCCAAGCCATTGTGCATAAAGCCCCAATGATTCTTCGGGTTGAACCGTTATATAACCATAGACTTTCTTGTCCTTTTTAAAAGTTCTGAAAACAGAGTACGTATCCGGGTCTCTTTGAGGTATATAGATGTCCTGTTTGGCTGATGGCTTGTTTTTCTTATTTGCAGCCAGGAGAGGAAGGTTCCCGTCCTTGAGCTGTTTTTGGATGAATTTATTGTTTTCTCTTTTAATTTTGGAAACCTTTTGGCCGGATGAAGAGGGCGCTGAGAAGGCTGGAAGCCTCAATTTCTGCCTTATGTAGATTGTTGCATACTGGTCGAGGTTGTTGGCTTTGCTGAGGCTTTTAATAGATATTCCATGTTGCTTTGCGATACTGCCAACCGTCTCCCCTTCTTTTACTTTGTGAAATATACTGAGCTTTTGTGTGTCAGCATAAAAAGAGGATGGTACAGAGTTCCTGGATTGGTTGATCTTCTCGCTGTCTGGAAGTCGCAGAGAATATCCTTTGGGAATGAGTTTTTCCCCAGAAAATACTGAATTTCGAAGTGCGGGGTTAAGTTCTTTTATCTCTGTTCGACTAAGATGAAAATGACTTTCTATACGGTTGACATGAATATATCCAGGGAGCTTGAGATAACAAACGGAGGGAATGTGCTGCTGTTTTATGTTACTCCTGTTTTCCAGCTGTTTGGCGACCTTGAGAGCTGCAAGAAATTCTGAGTAGAAATTTTTTGAAGCGAACTTGAAGTGACCTTTGTCATAACCTGAAAAAATTTTTTCATAACTTCCCTTCGCCTTTACAGCCCGGAGCGTTCCCGACGTTCCGTAATTGTATGAAGTGATGGCAAGGGGCCAGTTGTTGAGAAGCCGGTAGCTGTTTTTCAGGTATTGTGCAGCTGCACGAGTGGCTGATATGGGATCTAGTCTCTCATCAAGGGAATAGTTGATTTTCAGATACTGTTTTCCTGTTCCCCGTGTAAATTGCCACATTCCGGCAGCACCAAATTTCGAGTATGCTTTTGTATTAAAAGACGATTCCACATGGGGGAGATACGCGAGGTCTTGAGGTAACTTGTAAGAACGGAAAATTTCCTTCATTTTCTTCATATAGCTTCTGGATCTGATTACTCCCTCAAGAAAGCGTTCTTTCAGACCGGTCTGGCTGCGCACATTATCAGCGGCTTTTGCCATATCCTCAAAACGTTGAGATCCCTTAAAAAAAGCTGCAATCCGCCGCTCTTCAGCGGTGGCAGCTTTTTTTGAATGGGCTATTTTTTTTAATATTTTTGAGTAGTTGTCCCTTGTTCGCTGCTGGGTCTCCCTGTTAATGCGTTTGGAAGCGGGCAGTTCTGAGTCGAGAAGATGAACTATCTCATAAATTCTCGACAAATCATCAGAGTCATGTATAACTGCGTCGTTGAGTGAATAGATGGAATAAATTTTTTCCCAGAAGCTGACATTATTTTTTATTTCTGGATAAAGAGGAAAAAGCTGGCTGGTCAATCCTGTAGTGGGTGAGAGACAGAATAGAAAAGTCAGGACAGCAAAGGTGTAGCCGTATCGACGCAGTTTCTGAGATGTTATGGCACAAAGTGGCAAAGTTGACAGTCTCCTAAGAAGTCTGGGTGAAGCTTCCGGATGGCCATGTAGATAGGCATAAAGCTTTGAAAATTTTGATCTGCAGCGCTATAGATAGTACTTTTCGCAGTCTAGGAGCTCGTCCGAGAATGCATTTAGCCCAAACTCTTCGTTATTTTAAAAAAAATAATGCTCGTAATATCACGTATATGGCTGTGCTTATTTTTTTGGAAAACCTCGATTTTGAACAAAATGCTTATTCTCGGACAAGCTCCTAGTGCCATCAAGATTATTCACCGGGGAATGATATGTCAATGCGTCGTGGTAATTGGCAACGAGTTTACTGTATTCGTGACACCCTGTTTATCGAAATTAAATTATATCATAAGAAGGTGAACATCGGAATCTGTATATTGAATTAACGTCAGGAGAAGAGGGAAATTTATGTATACTCCAATAGTTGCAACGCTTGGTTATATTCTGTCCCCGGACGGCAGACAGACTCTGCTGGTTCATCGTAATAAAAGAGAAGATGACCAGCACCTGGGCAAATACAATGGGCTGGGTGGAAAAATGATTCCTGAAGAAGACATTTACACTTGTCTTACCCGGGAGATCTATGAGGAGGTCGGTATCACCTGCGAAAAAGTCATCCTGAGAGGTACAATAAACTGGACAGGGTTTGGGCCTTTTGGAGAAGACTGGTTTGGATTTATTTTTAGAATAGACAGTTTCGGGGGGACACCAAAGTTAACGAACGAAGAAGGTGATCTGCAATGGGTGGATGTGGTTGATATTTTGAGTTTGCCCATGTGGGAGGGGGATAAACATTTTTTGCCCCTTGTTTTCGACGATGACCCTCGGATATTTCATGGCTTTATGCCATATGATAATGCGCGGCCGTTAAGCTGGCGTTATACACGTTTATGATTGAGGTTGCAGACTGCAGGGGGCGTGGTATACTCGGTGTGGTTGATGTAATGTTGAGTGTACTTGCACCTGATATCTACTGAAATGAGTGTTTGAATAATCATGAATTATTTAGTGCCTTATTCCATAAAAGCTGTAATAAAAAACAAGAAGATCTAAAGTGCTATTGAACACGATTGGTTAATGTCAGCTCCAAGGCACTTATCCAGCGTAACTAAAAAGTTTTCTGACTTGTCGGGTTAGATAAAAAAAGGAGTCTTTGTGATGAAGCAGGATAACGAACTTCAGCGCCTTGAAGAATTTGTGGAGAATTTACTGACCAGTTTCACTGAATTACGGGCTGAAAAAGCCAGCCTTTTACAGGATGTTCGGGAACGTGATGAGATTATTGAAGGGTTGCGCGGTAATGTAGAGATTAACGATACGGAACGTGGTGAGATCAGCCTGAGAGTGAATAAGATGGTTGACCAGATTGAAGAATGGGAACAGAGCCTGGATGATAGTGAGTTTGAAGAATCATCCCTGGAAATAGAGAGTCCCGGCTCGGAAAATGAAGATTCGGATGATGACCAGATTGATGTTGAGGCAACGTCTGGTGATGAAGAATTTGACAGTGAAGGGAGTGATGAGGATCAGGATGGAGAGGAGGGGAGAGGACAGCAGAACCTGTTTTCCATGGAAACATCGTAAGATAGCGGTAAGTTAAATGACGGTGAAAACGGATCTCCGGGCGTGGGCGAATAAGAACAGGGCGAGTCATGTCAGATAAAGAAAGACTGGTACGGTTTGAGCTTTTGGGGCAGGAGCATGCATTTTATACTGCTGCCCCGGAGGAGGAGATGGAGTCAATTCTCACACTTGTCCGCAACAATGTTGGCACCGATTCTCCCAACATTGCAGGAACATTACCTGTTTCCAAAGTGGCTGTGCTCGCATGTTTAAATATCGCTTCATTGTATGTAAAGCTGGAACAGGAGTTTGAAGAATACAAGCACAACTCCCAAACGAGGATTGTCAGGCTGAATGAGGAAATCAGAGCAAAGTTGTCTGCAGAGTAAATCGCAGGGATATAATTTGTTTTCGTTTGGTTGAAAGTCTGCTATAGTTAACTCATTAGCACCTTCGAAATAATTTCGTGAAGGTACTTACCCAGGCATTTAAAAAAATCCGATTTGTTCGGGTCAGGTCTTTTGTACCCTGAAAATTTGGTGAGGGTATTGATTCCGTTCATCGGGGTTATTCAACTTGGATCCATTTTTTGATCTGAGTATGTTGTTTTGCTCGAATAGAGCAAGTGAAACTGATCTTTTCCCTGCACTGTTAGTGATCATCAGCGTGTGTTGAGCCAACTCTCAAGAATAGGGTACCTCCGCTGGTATCTTAAGGAGGATCGCTCGCGAATTTCCTGACGTTGCTATGAGGATGCCCACCTATTAATTTAGGTTTAACTGTCCTGGCGACACGGCAGTGTGGGGAAGGTGAATTGATAAGTGATGAAGAGGCACTGATTTTTCTTGATCCGGATGGTTGAGTTGTTTTGGGTTCTGTTGCAAATACACTATTCCGGTTTGACATATCTAAATAAGATTGACTTCAGCTGAAAAGTGCTGTCGGAACAAAATTTGATGAAACTACTTATACTCCCTAGGGGGGGTACTAAGGAGAGTCTCGTTAATCGGGATTAGATACTCTTTCGATATATCCAGTGATGTGCTGCTACCCAGGGAGAGATTTGTTTTCTCTGGAGGCAGTAGAGATGTTATCTCAAAAAAGTTGTATAATTATTGCAAGTTACTGGTAATGTATAGTGGTTTTAGTAAACTGTGGATGTTCTGCTCTGTCTGGAGTCGTCTGCAGAAATAAAGATGGAAAAGCCGGAGAGTGGTATGACCCGGATCTGCATTCCTGGGTTGTCTTTCATTTTTATTGTCAGCCTCTCTTTTTGTTCTTATAGCTTTTTTCTCTGTCCTGTCGGTCGTTTCATTGATAGGATTCCCAGATGGATTCACTAAGTAATCCCTATTTCTTTATAATCTTTGGTTTGCTTGCAGGTGCTTTTGCGGGGTTTTTTCTCAGAAAGCGTTTTGTTGAAGGGAATGAAAAGAATATAAAAGCACAAAGCAAACAGATTGTTGAGACTGCAATAGTAGAGGCGGAGCAGTTAAAAAAAGAGGCTTTGCTGCAGAGTAAGGAAGCGGCATATAAGGTTAAGCAGACACTTGAGGAAGAACTGAAAATTGAACGGGACGAACTCAAGGATGAGCACAGACAATTTAAAAGGAAGAGAGACGGGCTAAAACGAGAGTGGGAAAGCTTTGATAGAAAGCAACTCGAACTGTATAACAACGAAAAACGTCTCAATCAGGTTGAAAATGAATGGGTGGAGAAACATAAGGAAGTAGATCACCTTATTGGAAAACAGCGATACGAGCTTTCAAGGCTGGCAGGTCTCAGTCAGGAAGATGCGAAAAAAATGCTGATGGATTCTCTTGAGAGTGAAGCCAGGATGGATGCTGCAAAAAGGTTAGCCAGGATTGAAAATGAAATGAAGATGGAGGCGGATAAAAAAGGGAAGAATATTCTCGCGCTTGCCATTTCAAGATATGCCGGTGATTATGTTGCTGATAGAACGGTTTCTATGGTTCCTCTGCCCAGTGATGAGATGAAAGGCAGGATTATCGGCAGGGAGGGGAGGAATATTAGAGCTATTGAGGCGGCGACCGGCATTGATATTATTATCGACGATACCCCTGAAGCGGTCATTCTCTCCGGGTTTAATCCAGTTCGCAGAGAAGTTGCCCGTCTGGCTCTGCTTCAGCTTATCAATGATGGTCGCATACACCCGGGACGTATTGAAGAGGTGGTGGAAAAAGTCACCAAAGAACTTGAAGCACATATGCGGGAAGCAGGTGAACAGATAACCTTTGATGTCGGTGTACACGGTGTGCATGTGGCGTTGATGGATCTGCTTGGGCGACTGAAGTATAGAACCAGTTATGGACAAAATGTGCTCCAGCATTCACTTGAAGTCTCTTTTTTATGCGGAATTATGGCCTCGGAGCTGGGTGTGGATGTCAAGATGGCCAAGAGAGCTGGTCTGCTCCATGACATCGGCAAGGCTGTTGATCACGAAGTTGAAGGTTCCCATGCAATAATAGGCAGGGATCTCGCCAAAAAGTATGGTGAACCTGAAGAGGTTGTATACGCTATTGGTGCCCACCATGAAGATCAGCCTCCCCAGAGTGTTATAGATGTTCTTGTTCAGGCGGCTGACGCTTTGTCCGGTGCCCGGCCCGGTGCCAGAAAAGAGATGCTTGAGAGTTATGTTAAACGGCTGGAGGATCTGGAAGCAATAGCAAATGCATATGAAGGAGTTGAAAAATCCTATGCCATTCAGGCTGGTCGTGATTTAAGGATTATTGTAGATTCCAATAAGGTGAGAGATGAAGAGGCGACTCTGCTCAGTCAGGATATCGCCAAGTCTATAGAGAGTAAATTAACCTACCCAGGACAGATTCGTGTTACAGTGATTCGGGAGACCCGTGCCGTAGAGTATGCAAAATAGCATTCCCGTACAAGCTCCAAGTCTCATTGAGCTATCTGTTTTCGGAATGACAGCAGATGGAAAAATAGTTTTGTGAATGGATTGTGACATGGCTTCGATTGAAGAACAGCTCGAGTTGATAGAGCGGGGAGCAGTTGACTGTATCTCTCGTGAAGAACTGGTAAAAAAACTGAAGAAATCCCAGGAAACCGGAATTCCACTTAAGGTGAAGGCCGGATTCGATCCGACTGCACCTGATCTTCATCTTGGCCATACGGTGCTCTTACAAAAGCTGAAGCATTTTCAGGATCTGGGCCATGATATTTATTTTCTTATCGGTGATTTTACAGGTATGATTGGGGATCCCACAGGGAAATCTGATACCAGAAAGGCTCTGACCGTTGAGGAGGTTGCTGAAAATGCCGAGAGTTATAAAGCTCAGGTTTTCAAGATTCTGGACCAGGAAAAAACCCGTGTGGTTTTTAATTCCACCTGGCTGGGTAAACTCAGTTCCTACGATATGATCAAACTTGCATCGGAGCTGACTGTGGCCAGGATGCTGGAACGGGACGACTTTAAAAAGAGATTTGACAGCGGGAAGCCTATATCCATTCATGAGTTTCTCTATCCTCTAATCCAGGGATTCGATTCGGTGGCAATGGAGGCTGATGTGGAGCTGGGGGGAACCGATCAGTTGTTTAACCTGCTGATGGGAAGAGATCTGCAGCGATCACGTGGGCAGGAACCGCAAATAGTCCTCACCATGCCTCTGCTGGAGGGGCTTGATGGGGTCAATAAGATGAGTAAGTCTCTTGGCAATTATATAGGTATTACGGAATCGGCTGATAATGTTTACGGTAAAGTTCTTTCAATCTCCGATGATCTGATGTTTCGTTACTATGAGCTGCTCAGTGATCTCAGCAGGAGTGAAATTGGCGAGTTAAAAGAGAAAATGGAGGTCGGCAGTCTTCATCCTAAAGAGATAAAGAAGCAGCTCGCCCGTGAGTTGACAGCACGTTTCCATTCCTCAGAGGCAGCTCTTGTCGCAGAGGTAGGGTTTGAAAAAGTATTCACTAAGGGTGGTGTTCCTGATGATATCCCGGAGATGGTCAGTTCTGCAACTGAAGAGATCTGGTTACCGCAATTACTTGTTGATTCTGGACTCGTTAAGTCTACCTCGGATGGCAGAAGAATGATCAAGCAGAATGCTGTATCGATAGACGGTGAGAAAATTACTGATATGAATAGTGTTGTTCAGCCGGAAGGGGAAGTGTTGATCAAGGTGGGGAAAAGGAGGTTTTGTAAAGTAATTTTCAAATGAACCTGTACTGGTTTTCGCCAAAATGTGAAAAAGGGGTGGTAGATAATATCTACCACCCCTTTGTTGTTTTGCACCTGTTTATGGAGGATTTATCAGTGAAGTACAGTTTCCTTTTCCGAGCATTCCTGGCAGATGCCGGAAAACTCAATATGGTGGCCAAGAATTTTGTAATCACAGGACTTGGCCGCTGTTTCGTTGATCTCCTCCTGCACCTCCATATCAACATCATCGACTCTGCCGCAGACCGAGCAGCGAATATGGTAATGAGATTCTATGGTTGCGTCAAATCGTTTTTGGGTTCCGCCAACTTCAAGCTTCAAAATAACTCCATTTACTGCCAGTAGCTCAAGGTTTCTGTATACAGTTCCCAACCCTATACGCGGCAGTCGTTTTCTTACCATGTCGTATACTTCGTTGGCAGTGGGGTGTGAAGTGACTTTACCAAGTTCTTCTAAAATAATTTGTCGTTGCGTCGTTAAACGCATATTAGGTAGATAATCCATAGTTAAATTGCAGTCTCCAGTTAAATTTGATAAAAATTATTATTTGGATAATATCTTATTGGGAGATAATTACAACAGAAAACAACTTCTCTGTGCTCTCTGAGGTGAGAGAATGTGGCCATAGGTGTGAACGAGTCAGTTGACTTGAGGATTGAAATACCCAAAACGAAGGTTCGGGAACTCAGTTTTCAGGTTGTGCAGCCATCGTCTAATACCCAGTGATACAGAGTCATTAGGGAATTTCAGGATGTTGAGATACCACTCCGGATCCATGTTCAGGTTTCGGAGTTGGATGAAGTCAGGTGAGTGGGATTCGATGAATCGGCAGAGTATTTCAAATTCCTGTTCCGAATCAGTTACACCCGGAAGAATAAAATAGTTCAGAGAGACGAACCTGTCATTCTCTTTCATCACCTGGATTGAACGCTTAACATCGGAAAAGGTATACCCTTTAGGCCGATAGTAGGGGTTATAATATTTTTCCTGGACTGAATTGAGACTTACCCTGAGACTGTCAAGACCAGCTCTGGCAAGTCGTGCAACACTGTTCGGCAGACTGGAATTGGAATTAAGGTTAATAGTTCCCTTTCGGGTTTTGGAGCGAATCCGCCTTACAGCCTCTTCTAAAACGTCGGCCTGCAGCAGTGGCTCACCTTCACATCCCTGGCCGAAACTGACAATTGGATTTTCAGCATGCATAAGATGGGGGATAGCCATGTCACTTATTTCTTTTGGCGTCGGCACAAAAGTTATTCGATCTTGGGTTGCAGGGCAACATCCTGAAGGCTGCAGGGAAATACAGCCAACACAGCGCGCATTACAATCCGGAGACGTTGGCAGGGGTGCTTCCCAGCGGTCTAAAAAATAGTTTCGGGCGGCTGGGCAGCCATAGGTAAGACAACATTTCCCCAAATGCTGGATGAGTCGGTTGTTGTTGTAGGTTTTAAGTTTTTTCCTGGTCAGTTTTTCAACCCTGTTCTGGTCATATTGATCGCTGTCCTGCCTCTTATCGAGATCACTGCGAAATGCGGTGACCCAGAATTTGTCGCTATGCCAGCCAACAGCGGTATACGCAAAGAGCGGGAGTGTTGGAGCCTTCTGCTGTGTTTGATATCCACTGTTGAATATAGAGGTGTGCGCCGGTGCCATAAAGGCAGCCACTGCCTGGACCGGTTGGCCCTGATGAACTGGATTTTCATCAAGAAGAACCGGTTGATTGTCAGTTGGATCCCAGCCGATAGGGAGACGGCCGGGCAGGGCAAAGAGTTCACTGCCTTCGGGAAGAACAATGAAATCCTCCAGTTTCGGTCGATAGAAGCCGCCGTTGCTCATGCCGACGGTTTCAAGTTCTGGAAATTCTGTGATATTACCGCGAGTGTCCGCTGTAAGGAGGAGTGGAGGAGACGATGGATGGAGCATCAGGGTCTCAATACTCTGAAGACAGAATCGACCACTCGGTAAATTTCAAGATCATCACCGAAAACGTCCTGGATCGCAGGGTTGTTGATAAGGTCTTCTATGATATATTGGGTAAAATAGAGACTGACCACGTTGGGGTCTTGAGCTATGGTTCTGATTGGAGCAATCTTCATCTGTAGTTCAAATTCATCAATAAAACCGAGATTGTTGAGCTGTTTTTCAAATGCCTCACGGACAGAATCAACCGACGTGGTCTCGATAATGTTTTTATCAATGACTCGCTGGACAAGTTTTGCAGCAAATTCAGGGGCGTGATCCTTGGCAAGATAAAACATTCTTTTTCTTTCCTGCTCACGCTTACGATCAATGGTACGGATTGTCTTGTCTGTAGTTCTGTTGGGGCTGATATTTACTTTGGCCATTAAAATCTCCAATGTGAAGCCATCGAACAACAAAAGATGGAAAATTAGTCAAGGAAAACTATTGAACACTATTTTATAATCTGAAACGATAAATATCACTAGCGTAAAGTGAAGTCCCTCCTGTCACTTTTTCCGGGTAGTGCATGATTTTCATATAAAAAAATAAATAGTTACAGTAGCTTTTTGGCAGGATTAGTGTTAGATCAAAAAAAATGTTAAATTTGGTCTTCTTTCCTTTGCATATGAGCAGTTGATCATATAAAATTGAGTCTGTTTACTTCGATCCTTTTGGATCGCATCATTTTGTTGTTGTATTAAATAATATATCAGAACTTCTGGAGGTTCTTACTATGGGTAATAAAGTGAAAATGCTGTTGTCAGCTTTATTGTGTGTTTCTGTCATGACTTTTTCGGGCTGCTCAAAGAAAGTTACGACGGATGAAGGGTTGACATCGGAAACTGATAGTGAGGCCCTCGGTGCTGAAGAATCTTTGGATTCAAAACCGCTTGGAATCAGCGAGGGACGAACCACTGAAGGGATGCTTCCTGTCTATTTCAATTTTGACTCTTCCGAGATAAAGACTGATCAGATTAGTCGCATTGAGGTGAATAGTGAGTTCATAAAGAAGGTGGAAATGCCCGTTAAAATCGAAGGGAACTGTGATCCTCGAGGCACCAATGAGTATAATATGGCACTAGGTGAGCGGCGTGCTTTGAGTGCAAAGAAATATCTGGTAAATCTGGGGGTTGCGGAATCCAGACTGAGTACCGTGAGTTATGGTGAAGAGAGAATGTTGCTCCATGGGCATGATGAACTTTCATGGTCTCAGAACAGGCGAGCCGATTTTGTTGCTCAGCAGTAAGAATCGCGCATATTTATATGTTTGTGTTTTCATTTATAGGCTGCCTTGAAGTATAGTTTTTTAAAGTGGCCTGTTTTTTAATTTATTCCACTACTTTGTTCAGGAGAAAAAAATGGCGTTACGTAGAATGATGCTGGCAGGAGTTTTCTTTATAGTTACCTGCTTAACAATAAACACTGGCTTTGCAGCTGATTTCAAAATTGGTGTAATGAATGTTCAGAAGATTATCGTGTCCTGCAATGCCGGTAAAGAGGCCAAGACTCGGTTCGAACAGAAGATGAAAGATCTTCAGTCCAAATTTAAATCAGAGGAAGAAGCTCTTAAAAAACTCCAGGATGAAATAAAGAAAAAAAGTTCTGCCTGGAGCGAAGAAAAGAAGGCTGAAAAGGTAAGAGAGTTTCAGAAAACCGGCAGGGAACTTCAGGCCAAAACCGAAGATGCCCGTTTTGAGATGAAACAGATGCAGGACAAGGAACTGGAGCCTATACTCAAAGCTCTTGAAAAAGTTGTCGCTGATTTTGGTAAGAAAAATGGGTACACTGCAGTTATGGACTCGAAGAGCGGTATTGTTTACTTCGATGAAAAAGTTGATATAAGTGATGTCATTATAAAAGAACTCGATAAGGCAATGGCAAAAAAATAACTTTGTCCGCTGTTGCTGAAAGAAAAGAGTAGTTCAAAGCGATGCAGGAGGACGCCCTCCAGCATCGCTTTACTTTTTTGTTCAATAATTTTCAGGTGTTTGCATGGCAGTTAAAAGTATGACTGGTTTTGGTAGGGGCGAAACTGAGAGTGACGGGCGGATCTGGACTGTGGAGATGAGATGTG
>JAUVON010000405.1 GCA_030599175.1 Desulfobulbaceae bacterium
TATCAAACTCAACCCCGAAGATTCAGTAGATGAACTGCAGGTACTCTCAGTGGCTTTCAATGAAATGACTGATCAACTCAATCATCTGATTAATGGTTTTAAAGAAAAGGTGACGGAATTAGAAAAAGCTGAAAAGAAACTCATCGACAGTGAAAATCTGTACAGATCCCTTAACGACAATATACCCATCGGTGTCTTCAGATCCACACTAGATGGTAAGTTCTTAAACGCCAATAGGGCCCTTTTCCAGATGGTGGGTGTAGAAGATGAAACCGCCATCAACACAATTACTGCAGACGAGTTTTATAAAGATCCGAAAGACCGGGTAGTGATGTTGACTGAAATTCGTAGAAAAGGATATGTACGTGGCTTTGAATGTCAGTTGAAAAGAAATGATGGAACTTTTTTCTGGGCTTTTATTTCTGTTCGCGGCATTAAAGGTGAAGGCGATCAGGTTAAATATCTTGATGGTATTGTTGAAGATATGACCGAAAGGAAAATAGCCGAACAAGAGCAGAAAGCATTCCAGGCAAGATTGCGCGCCCTGTCAGTCAAGCTGCAGGAAGTCGAAGAAACCAACCGTAAAGAGATTGCCCGTGAGCTGCACGACCGGGTCGGACAGAGTCTGACGGCCTTGAACATCAATTTGAACATACTCCAGAAACAGTTACAACCGGAACAACATGGAAAAATCATCACTCGATTAATGGATTCTATTGAGCTGGTGGAGGAAACCACCGTAAAAATCCGCGATATAATGGCAGAATTGAGGCCCCAGGTGCTGGACGACTACGGCCTGGCAGCGTCTTTGCGGTGGTATTGTGAGCGTTTTTCCAAACGCTCGGAGATAAAAGTTGCTCTTGAAACAGCCACCATAGATGAAACCCGTTTTTTTGAGGAAGTTGAGACAGCCCTGTTCCGGATATTCCAGGAGGCGTTAACCAACATAGCGAAGTATGCCAGGGCCACAAATGCATCTATAACGGTTGTAACAACAGCAAAATACATCTCTATGACAATTACCGACGACGGCCAGGGTTTTAAAGTGGATGATGACAGATCTTCACAACATATTCAAAACTGGGGCCTTACGAATATGCGCGAACGAGCCGAGGCCCTGGGCGGACAATTTCAAATAGAATCTGAATTGGGAAGAGGTACCCGGCTGAGGGTGGAAGTACCTATTTAATGGAGAGAAAAGATGATTAACGTTTTTCTGGCAGACGATCATATGGCGATAAGGGATGGGATGAGTGCTCTGATCGAAGTTGAGCAGGACATTCAAGTTGTTGGTACCGCAGGTGATGGGCGGCAGGCGGTGCAACAGATCAAAAAAATCCAACCTGATATTGTGGTGATGGACATTGCCATGCCGGATCTAAACGGCATTGATGCCACCCGGCAGATCAGCGAAACCTGTCCGGCAGTAAAGGTGATCATGCTCTCCATGCATGATTCCTCGGAGCATATCTACCAGGCACTCAAAGCCGGTGCCAAGGGCTATTTGTTGAAAGAATCAGCAGGTAAAGAAGTGGTGACCGCCATCCATGCAGTTAACTCCGGGCGTCGTTATTTAAGTGAACGCATCCAAAAAATGGTGATCGAGGGTTATATCTCAGGCCAGGATGTGATACCGGGAAAAAGTCCACTGGACAAACTCAGCGACCGCGAACGGCAGATCCTGCAGCTGGTGGTAGAAGGAAAATCCAGCATGGAAATAGCCGAAATTTTGTTCATCTCCCCCAAAACTGTTGCCACCTACCGCAGCCGCCTTATGGAGAAACTGGCCATCCAGGATCTGCCCGGATTGGTGAAATTTGCTATCAAGCATGGACTGACGACCATATAAATCTCACTCCGCATCATTTATCAAACATTCCCCACACAAAGTGTCTTAATCTCCCGACAGACAATTCTCCCCTTGATGGATAATATTGTTTCCTAATCATTAAAAGGAACTATTTTTTGTACCCCTCAAAGGGGAGAACCATCTTTGAAGAGGAAAAAGCATGACAGGATCAAAAAGATCAAAGAGTCTGGGGATTATTGCATTTGCCGGAATACTTTTGGGATTTGGGGTCTCTGCTGCGGCAGATGAACCGATCACTGCAGAACTGGCCTATTACGCTATCGATAACCTTGGCCTGCTTGCAGCAGCTATTCTGGTACTGGCCATGCAGCCAGGATTTGCACTGCTTGAGGCCGGTTTAAACCCTGCCAGAAATACGGTGCACTGTCTGTTCAAGAATACCATTGATCTGACCTTCGGTCTCCTGCTCTATTTCCTGGTCGGTTATGGCTTGATGTATGGCACCGACATAGCCGGTGGCTGGTTGGGCTGGGGAGGCTTCGGCATTGCCATGGATATAGATCCGGCAAAGATAGGGCCGGGTGTATTGAACCCTCAGATCGACTGGCTCTTCCAGGCCGTTTTTGCGGCAACCGCTGCAACGATTGTCGGA
>JAUVON010000183.1 GCA_030599175.1 Desulfobulbaceae bacterium
GAAATGCTGGATATCAAGCTGAGCACAAGTAGTTATTCCCTGAAATGGATGACTGAAAAAGCCAGCGAAGAGAGGGATAAGCTTGAACGTTCTGAAAGAGAACTGCAGCATTTTATGCGGGAGAATGATCTTGTAACGGTGGAAAACAGATTGACGGTTCTGCCACAAAAACTTTCTGAATTCGGCAGCCAGCAGTCAAAAGCAGAGGCGGAA
Organism: Desulfobulbaceae bacterium; assembly: GCA_030599175.1. Taxonomy (GTDB): domain Bacteria; phylum Desulfobacterota; class Desulfobulbia; order Desulfobulbales; family Desulfocapsaceae; genus Desulfomarina. Next base: position 214 of record JAUVON010000183.1, read on the forward strand.
AAAAAAGAACTGCAGGATTTGCTGGATCAGGTCAGGCTGGCTGAAAATGATACCGAAAGATTAGAGAAAATCCCCCTCTTTGCTTCAGATACTGTACTTAAAAATATTCGTGAACGGCTCTATAAGGCGAATCAGAATATTCAGGAACTTTCAAAAAAGTACGGCAGAAAACATCCTGTCATGATCCGAGCCAAAGATGAACTGAGGATTCTTAAAGAGGAGAGAAGGTTTGAGATAGACAGGATAGTCTCTTCAATAGAAAATTCATATGGGTTGGCTACATCTAAAGAGGAAAATCTGTACGAGCTGTTAGGTACGACGAAAAGTGAAATGCTCGATTTGAATGAGAAATTCATGCAGTATTCTATGATGAAACGGAGTGTGGACAGCAATCGTGTGCTCTATGATACTCTGCAGACCAGTATTAAGGAGCAGGGTGTTACAGAACAGACCCAAACTGTCAACATATGGGTCATCAAAAAGGCAGCCTTGCCTCTTTCACCATCAAAACCGAACAAAAAGCGTAATCTGTTGCTGGGACTTATATTAGGGCTCTTTTCTGGAGTTGGTTTGGCATTTTTTATTGAATATCTTGACAATACTTTAAACAACGGCCGCCAGATTGAAGAAAAATTTGGCCTTACAGTGTTGGGTTCCATCGAGGAACTGAAGGGGAAGGGGCAAAATATTGATACCTATGTGCGAGATAATCTGCTTTCTCCCCTTGCCGAAAGCTATCGATTAATTCGATCTGCTCTGCTGCTTTCAACTGCAGATCAGCCGCCCAAAGTTGTCCTTATAACGAGTATGAGCAGCGCAGAAGGGAAGACCGCAACCGTTATCAATCTGGCCAGGATGCTTGCTCAGGACAGCAAAAATGTTCTGGTAATTGATTGTGATCTGCGGCGACCGAGGCTGCACTCAATGCTTGGCATCTCAAATGATAAGGGGCTGAGTGTTTATCTTGCCGGTAATATAGATGAGTGTACATTGTTGAAAAGTCCAGGCGAAGAAATTTCCCTGGTCCCTGCCGGACCGATTCCTCCTGACCCTGCAGAATTGCTGGGTTCCTCCAGGATGAAGATGCTGCTGGAGGAGGTGACTCCAAAATTCGATTTTGTCCTTTTAGACTCTCCGCCTGTTGGTGCGGTAACCGACAGTTTAACCTTAAGCAGGTATGCTGATGGTACTATTCTTGTAGTGAAAGCGGGTAGCACCACAGTAGAGATGCTTGAAGCCGGGGTAAAGAAAATGGGTGATATTAATGCACGTATTCTCGGTGTGGTACTTAATCGGGTGAAGAGATTGGAGCAGGATTCATACCAGTATGGATATGAGGCCTACTACGATAGAGACTACGATTGATTGCGCCATTTATACTTTTCACCTTCGGTCTGGTTTTTTCTCCCCTTGCTTTTGGTACGGTGGAGCAATGGTCACTGGTTGCATTGGAACTTGCCACCGGGATAGCATATATCGGGTTTTTTCTCACAGCCCGATTTTCAAAAGAAAGTGTATTTAAAATCCCCGGACTGCTGCCTCTTCTGCTTCTCCTTGGCTTTATGGCTTTTCAGCTGGTTCCGCTACCCGGCTCACTTGTAAAAATCATTTCACCGGGATCCTATGATATCTATTCACCTCTCCAGTCACTGTCAGGGGGGAATGACTGGATGTCTCTTTCTGTTAACCGGAGAGCGACTCTGCATGAACTGCTGAGAATTGGTTCCTGTTGCCTGATGTATATAGTGACTGTTCAGTTGCTCAGTCAGCCTGAAAAACTGAAGAAAACAGTTAATATTGTTATTTTCCTGGCTGTAGCAGTTGCATTTTTGGCTATTGTGCAGGCTGTCGGTTCGCCGGATAAGATCTACTGGATACGTCAGGTTCCCCACAACGCTCATCCCTTTGGCCCCTGGATTAACCCTAATCAGTTTGCCGGATATATTGAATTAATCTGTCCTCTGGCCTTTGGACTCTTCCTTTTTTATAAACCGCAGGTAAAGGGGAATGAATCTTTCCGCAAGAAATTTGTCTCATTTTTCACGGTTCCGGGGATTCATTTTCATCTTTTTCTCGGTTTTGGCACAGTACTCATGGTGCTGGCGGTGTTTGTCAGTTTATGCCGTGGCGGAATATTGAGTATTGTCGTGGCCGGGGCGGTTTTCCTCTTGCTTGTTAAGTGGAAATTTCCGGGGCGTGGAAGAATTATTTTTCCTGTTATCGTTGTCTCTCTTTTTCTGGCAATTTCCTGGTTTGGCTGGGATCTCATCATGACTGAGTTTGATCATGGTTTTGACCGTGCCGGCAATGTTACCGATTCCAGGTTACCTCTATGGTCTGATCTGGTTGGTGCTATAAAGGATTTTCCGGTTTTTGGTGCGGGGTTCGGCACTTTTCTGTTTATCTATCCACTGTATAGAACAATCGGCGGTAATGCTATTCTTGATCATGCGCATAATGATTATCTGGAGCTTTTAACCGATGGTGGACTGATTGGCATTATTCTGGCTGCATGGTTTGTTTTGTCGGTACTTTTCCATGGCCTGAAGATGATCCGTGTAAGAAGAGATCGATATGCGGTGCTGCTTGGGATTGGAGGAATCAGTGGCATTACGGCTCTTTTATCCCACAGTATCACCGATTTTAATATGCATAATGGCGCGGTGGCCTACTATTTCTTTTTTATCTGCGGAGTTGTGGTCGCATCAGTGAATATCAGGTTCAGCCGTTATGCCGGTGCTTCTTCTGCCGGTTCTCCTGTACGGTCTCTGTTGAAGGCACAATCAAATATTGGAGTTGTTCTGCTGATATTTTTTGGTCTCTTTCTGGTTTCAGCAACCCTGTTGGTTCAGGGCGGCACATTTTTAGCCTGGCGCAACTATGCAGCAGTGTCGGATATTTATGTCAACAAACAGCTTTCGGATGAAAAATTGCTGAAAGTTGCCGACAATATGCAGCGGGCAGTCTTTTGGGATCCTCTCGAGGGCTTCTATTCCTATAAACTTGGCACAGCAAAATACTATCTTGATGATAGCGAAGAGGCTTTTAAACAGTACATCCTCGCTGCACGGAAGAACCCCCTTGATGGCATTTTTCTGCAGCAGTTAGGCTTACTGGCGGAGGTGGAAAGAGGAAAAAAGTTACTTGAGGAGGGATATAAAAGAGGTCTTGATAAGGACAGTCTCGCGCTTACCTATGCGGAATGGCTGCTGTGGAACGGTCGACGGGAGGAGGCCAAGGAGTTGCTTGCGGATCGTTTATCGCGGGGAAATGGGAAAATAATCGATTGGATGGCATTGCTGAACAGTTATTCCTTTAGTCGGCAGGACATTGCTGAAATTTTACCTGCAACGGTTGATGCCTGGATACTGTATGGGCGTTACTGTGAAAAAAAAGAAAATTATTCTGATGCACTTTTCTTTTTTAATACCGCAGCCGACTTTTTAACGGATGTCTTAGATCCGGCACCAACGTGGTTCCGTGAGATCATTCATTTTTACAGGAGGCAGGGACTGGAGGCAAAAAGTCTGGCGGTTTTACGTCAGGCCGTGGAAAGAGTACCCGATTCTGTCTATTTCCATATCTTGCTCGGTGACTATTATCGGGATCAGGGTCTTAGCTATCATGCAAAGGAAGAATTTGAACGGGCACTTTTTCTGGACTCATCAAACAGGCAGGCGCGCAGCAAGTTGCGGCGGCTAGGGTATGGTGATAGTTATAAGTGATGGTGTTGTGAAAATCCTTTTACTATGTTACTCCCTGAGAGTGTAAGAGTCGGAAATTGCCTCGATTTTTTTATTATTCTCTTTAAGGTTCCAGTATATGGATTTCAACTCCTGTAGCTGTTTTTCGGGGATGTTGACAGATGTGGCATCGGCACGTTCAAGCAGTGATGCAATCGCATTGGAATAAGAGTTGATGTGTTTTAAGGTCGTCGATATTTCCTGATTAAAAGAGTTTATTTTTGTTGCTAGTTCTTTCCCTTCATCCTGACTTCTGAGGTATATGGTGTCGCTTAGATCCCTGTTCAGCATATTATCTAATACCAGCTCAAAGCGAAACATTGGTCCAGCAATTCGATGGCTGAGCAACAGGGCGGCAATACAGATAAATATGGTACCAGAAAGAATGAAAATCCAGTGTGCTGCCAGAATATTTTTAAGTAATATAAAAGGATTTTGGCCGGATTGTACTTCTTGATTAATGTAGGAAATAGTCAGGGTATCTGCCGAGAAAGCCCCGAGAAGTACGAGGAAAAAGAGAGCTCCTCCGGTGACGAAAAGAAAGAATCCAAATACTAATTTGCCCTGGAGGTTCTTTTTGATAAAGAATTTTCTTCTTTTATTTTGCCGTGCCATATCAGTACCCCGTCCCTGACACCAGGTAGGCCGCAATACCGATACCGGCCAGCCATATGTTTGTGATATTGGATACAGTAATGTTCAATATCGCGGCTAACCGGTTTCCGCGTCCCAGCAGAATAATACAAGATTTAAATTCAGGCCAGCTCGTCAATGTGGCGAGAACAACAAAGCCGATCACACCCTTGGGAGCATGGGAGTGAGTCGCTGCAAAGGTGACTACTGGGTCAAGGAAATACCCTGTGATCATGAGGGTAATTGTTGCCGGCAGCAGCCAGACTGTCGGATTGAATGAGTAGTCCTCATCTTCACCGTGGTCCTGTTCTTTTGGCCGAAAAAAGAAGAGAAGAATAGAGACGACAGAAACCACAAGGAGCCATATTGGGTAGAGTGTCCGGGGGAGAAGAAAAAAACTGGCGGCCATGAATGCTGTAAGAACCAGGGTTATGATTGTATAAAGTCTACTGGTAGAGAAGGTCAGCAGGAACTGGCGGCAGATAAGGGCTGCGATAATAAGAAGAATCGGATTCATAAAATTTGAGCCGAGCGGGGTGGATGCCGCAAAGATAATATCTCCTGCTATCAGGCCGACAAGCAGGCAGACGGCTTCAGGGCCGTTGGTAATAAATCCGGTGATTGTACCTATGCCTTTGGTCTTCTTCAGGCATTCTATAATTATCTCAATGGCCAGAGCAATTAGAACCATTTCAAAGATAACACCGGATGCACCGATAAATGCCAGGTTAATGTCTCCGCCAAACAGCAGGGCACTGCTGCAGAAGAAGGCTAAAACCAGAATCCAGATGACAAGATCCAGGCGGCCAATACTGTCGAAAAGGAATTGTTTCAAAATAGTTGCTTTATACCTGGTGACGGTTGATAAAAGTTTTTATCGCCTTTTTGCTTAAGAAAACACCGCTCAATTTGTCTTTGCCAATCACGAGTGCAGGCACCATTCGTATACCATCCTGGAGGCAGCGCTGCGGTGATCCGAGAATATCCACTTCTTCAATCTGTATATCAGGGTCATTCCCGGTGATGCCAAGCAGATTTTTTTTGGCGAGAAAGCATCTTGGACAGAGGTTGGAACGGTATAGAATTATTTTCATTTTATATGAATCCGGTGTTACTCCCGCATGGGCGGGAGTCCAGAAGGATGATAGCTGAGTTTCCTTAAACACCACTAAAAATCAGTAGTGTCCTGTTTAGATCTCGAAGTCTACGCTATCTGCAAGAGGATTCATGGGTAACTTTTGGGAGCGTCATCCAGTAAATTTCGTAGCATTTCGGAGTCTGCGCTTACCTCTTAATATTTTCACATTTGATTTGTATCAGTCTTCGAAGTCTACGCTATCTGCGAGGAACTCGCATGATACAA
>JAUVON010000252.1 GCA_030599175.1 Desulfobulbaceae bacterium
AAAAGCTGCTGGAAACACTGATGGATGATCTTGCAGATGATCTTCCGGGAGGTACTCCCAAAAAACGGGCGGACCAAGATGCGGAAAGTGTTCCAGATGAAACAGCTGATGAGTATGATCCTTCGGATACGCCGAAACCGGATAATACCCGGGATCAGGAGCTCACTACCTGTATAGAAGAGTTACAGCAACAATTTGGCTTGCGCATCGAACGAATTCTTGGTGTAGATGGGGGAATTCTCACGGTGCTCGACCAGGTAACAGCTGAAGATGATCAGATTGTTGAAAAGCTCTCTGAAACAATCCCGGTTGCAATTATTGACATGCGAACATTGGCAGGACTTGCACGATTGGGTGGCGGATCTCCGGTGGCTGAGCAACAGATCTTATACCATGGCACTGAACAGAAGACAGCCGAACCTGCCGTCTCAGGGTTACAGCTTTTAGCCTCAGAAAAATTCAAAGCTGCCACTCTACTGCTTGATCAGAATTGCGCCGGTGTGGCGCTTGATTTACTGCTATCAGCCCTTCTGGTCAAAGCTTCTGATCAGGCGCAGCTTACAGCCGCCGTGACCCCTCAGGATGCTGGCGTCTGGCTCTATTCCGAGGCTCTCCCAAAAGGTTTTCTGAGTCAGGACGATGCTGCATTGATCATGCGGGCATTGGCCCTTGCCCAGTCACCATCCGTACCTGAAAATATGGTAAATGATCTTTGTCTGGATGTGGAGTTGTTCATATCTGCTTAATATCCTGGAGAGGAGACGACTGTACATTCATTTGTTGTAGTATTTTCTCCGGTAAGCACGCTCCGTTTTCGCGGCTTCATCAAGGTATTCTGACGCTGATCTATCCCTTGCTGCTGCGGCACGTGCTCTCTCTTCTGCCACCACTCTTTTCTGTTCGTTTGCAGCACACCTCTCAGCAGCAACATAATCGTAATTAAAACTCACCCTGATTTTTCTCCTGGTAGTAAGTTTGCACCGTTCCACAATAGAGTCGTAGTAAACACCGCTGTTTAAAATTTCCAAGGCAGCATTGTTTCTATTTATACAGTCATACAAATTCTGATGCCGAAAAAAAGTCTTACATAGATTTCTGGTATCAGCGCTAACCTGAACAGCGGTTCCAATGAAAAATATTATCGAAAATGTAATCAGTTTCATTATACGCTCCTTCAGCTTCCAACTCAACTTTTAACCTTTGCCATCCGTTCCTCGATATCTTTGCCTATGACTCCAATATCCATGACCGGCACCTTAAACTCATTGAAGACTTTTTCCCAATTTGACACTTTCGACAGCATGGTGGCAATAATCTTCTCTGCTTTTGATTGTTGTTTTATACCAAAATATTTTGCTTCCTGAATGAGAACATTTCTATCTGCTGCCACATTGTAATATCCGATACGCAGCACATGCTCACGATTCAATCCAACATTCGGTACCAGGTCAAAAGCCGGACTTAATCTCCAGCCGACTCCATCAAAAAGCATGCAGAAATTTTTAAGGTGATCGTCAGTATTACCAACCATCACATTAAAAAGAAGCTGGTTGAATAGCTTTATTAGATCCTGCCCTGGAGTATCCGAAACCCGCCGGATTACATCCGCAATATCGCGGTAGCTTGCGTTATAATAACCTTCAGCCTTCAATAGAGTCTGCATGCTTATCAAATGGTTACGGCCCGTGCTTATGTTTGTATTATTTATGTCAAAACGTTCAACCAACAGGGCCTTCCTTGTACCACAAGATACAAGCTTACATAGAGCCGCATCTACTCCAGCTTGCCGAGCTAATTCCATAGTGGCAGCTTCAAGAGCAACAACATCAAACTGATCTCGAATACTGGAAAACTTAGCAAGATATGAGTGGCCCTGGTCTCTTATAAGAGCCTTGGGACGAGCTCCACCAGGAGAACTGCCAGCTTGAAAAAGAAGTGCCATTTCTTCATCTTCTGAAACTGTGTTTTGTTCAAATTTTCGTGCTAATATTTGTAATTCTGTGAGATGGCAGCCATCGACAGCTTCTCTTTTTACAGGAACCTCATTGTCTAAACTGTAGCCAAGAGCACCCATCCCCTGCCCGCCGAGCAGAGCCAACAACTGAGGAACCCGCTGCCCCTTGCGTTCTAAACGGTAACGCCTCGCCAAAATTCGTCGACCCCAGTCATCCGGCAGGCTGTCTTCAAAGACACCATGAACACCTGCATGTGGCCTTTCAGCATTAAAAATTTCCAAAGAAAGAGGCAGATGAATGGGATCCAGTGGAAATGCTTCCGGGTGAATAAGATAGTCAGGAGAATACCTGAACTGTCCTTGCAACCTCCCCTGCATATCAGGCTCAGCAACAATGAGTTCACCGACATGTACATTTTCCCCCTGGCATAATGTCAGCCAAACGTTCAGCTTGATCATTTTCCTCTGCCTCTTTTCCCACTTGCTCTTTTTCTTTTCAGCCTTTTTTGCTCAAATTGTTCAAACAGGTCTTCCTTTTCGCCAAGGACCTCATGCCATGTCTGGAGACGATCAAGAATATCACTGGCTGCAAGCCAATATCCAATCGATATCGAAGCCACACCTTTTTCCATCTTACTATACGATTGCCTGGTTAAACCAATGCGGGCAGCAAACACATCCTGGCTCTCATTGCGAGCCAAACGAGCTCGCTTTAACCGATCTCCAAGCTTCTTCAGCAAAGACTTAATGTCACCATTAATGTTATTCATATATAACAAATTAACATTAATAAGTATTTAATGTAAGTAATATTTAACATAAAACAATGGAACACAGGCAGGAATCAGCGAAGGCCATACCAGCGTAGAACAAAGGGGTCAAATTTATTTTTCAAGGTTTAGGAGCCGGAAAATAAATCTGACCCCTTTTCTCCTTATCCAACATTCGGTACCAGGTCAAAAGCCGGACTTAATCTCCAACCGACTCCATCAAGGGTTAAGATGAGATCATCAATCGTACTGTAAACTTAATCACTGTTAAGCAGTAAATTTATCGATGGTACAGGTGCTCGGACAGGCCTGTAATATAATCCATGGAAATGACAACCATCATTTCCAGTGGTTCCTGGGTGGATTGCTTGATCTTGAATGCCTAACAATATAACTTGAAGACTTTCATCAAAATTACGGTATTCAGCAAGGGTGGCAGGAATTAATATTGTTTGGTTTGTTTTGCTATGGGGAGGTATTGAATAGTATGTAGAAAACCCTGGCGAAACGACATCGTACAGGCAATTGTGCCCCTCTTCTTGATCATCATGTAAATAATCCTCACCCAGTCGGTTATGTGGACAAAACTCTTCAAAGCTTGTATCGCTGCTATCTCCGCAATCAACAGCCGTTATAGCAGTTGCAAAGTAAGCTAAAAGCTCAGCTCTGGGGGCGGTCTCGGTTCTATCCAGTACTTCTCTTAATACTGGAGCAAAAAATACTGGAGCAAAAAGAGAAGCATGATTTCTCACTATCCTTGATTCATCATAGGTATTTTCGACCTGGAACTTAGTCACAAGATTATACGGTGCCTTCAGAGGCTGAGTGTATTGTTTTACCCATTCTGCCGATTGAAAGGTAAGAATCAATTCTCCTGGAACACTTTCTCCATTAAGGATTACATCCATTGTATAGGCGCGGTATTCTTTGGGGTCACTATTGGTGCCAATATACGACACGTCGACTGCCGTTATTCTGTAAACACCGTCCTCCAGCAAAGTGATTTCCCTGGTTTCATCGCCACTATTTTCTATGAGATCAAAATCAGTAACAAAATACGTTTGTCCATTACGGTATAATTCAAACCGGACGCGCATTTCATATGATTGTGCATCCGTTGATGCTGTATAGCTTTCCCAGACTGCACTAAACTTAATTCTGGTCCCCTTTTTCAAGGAGTAGAATTTGTAATCTGAGATATCGTGTCCCAGCCGATTGACTCCTAGTTCGTTCTTCGGGTCACCAGGTATTCCCCATAGTCCAAGCCAGCCACTGAAGGAGGTAGAATGGGTAGGTGCTGTCACCACCATGGAAGCCGGTTCCTGGTCTTCCGGAACAAAGGTGAGATTAATAGGATTGGTTTTAACGGAGAGGATCCAGTTAGGATCTTCGGAATCAAGACCATACCTGCAACGTATTCTTCGCCTTCTTTCTGCTTGCCGGTGGGCCTCCCGTCCCTTTGCTGTTTGGCGATATCTTTGCTGGGCTAAACGGTGCGCTTCTCGCTGGGAATTTCGCCGACAAGCCTCACAACAATAGGCCTGCCCTCGCCAACAGCTCCAGCAGATATAAAAAGTTCTGTCACACCGCCTGCATGAAACAGCCTTCAGTAAAATGATTTCCATTCTTCCGACTTGAACAAAAACGGAAGCTGTGATTATATGAAGGTGCTTGTTGGGCTTCCGTATTTACGGGATGTCTGTAGAAAGGCTCGAAGTGGCTGCTTCGGGCCTTTCGTTCGTTATGGGTACTTTCCCATTATTATCGGTCAAAAGAAGGAAGAAAAAAAAGAAAATCCAAAGAAAAAGGGAGGAAGAACAGATAAATATTTACAACTACAAAAACAGGGAAGAAAATCAAACAGAGAAGAAAAGGCACAACATAACTAATCTCGCAACATAATTCCTGATAGTCTGCAGGGACACATATTATCGTAATGGTAGAGGCTATTAT
>JAUVON010000083.1 GCA_030599175.1 Desulfobulbaceae bacterium
CTAAGGCACTGGTAAACTCTTATAGTATAGTCGTAAAAAATGTTGCATTCCAGTAATGCGCTAAAAATAGATACGATGATTTTGGGAAAGATTTCTTTTATCCTTCCGTTTTTAAGCGGAGTTTTGCTCTGGTTGTCTCTCCCGGGTGGTGGTGAATTGTGGCCCCTGCTGTTTGTGGCGCTGGTTCCCTTGCTTGTTGCAATTCAGAAAAGTTCCATTAAAGAGGCAGGGCTGTACGGTCTTCTCTTCGGTCTCGTTCATTTTCTTTTCCTGCTCTACTGGATTGTGATTGTCCTGGGGCGGTACGGTGGTCTGCACTGGTTCGTTGCCGTGCTGGTGCTGCTGTTGCTTGCTTTGTACCTGAGCAGCTATTATTTCATCTTTGGTGTTTTGGCCGGATATGGTTTGTCATTTTTCCCGGGTGCGATTGCAGTATGGTTGCTGCCCACACTCTGGGTGGGACTTGACTGGGTGCGCGGAATTCTCTTTACCGGTATGCCATGGATGGATCTTGGCTACGGCCTCTGGGAGAAAACAGATCTCATCCAGATTGCTGATCTTTTTGGGCACCATGGTGTGACATGGGTGATTGTTTTCACTAATTGTCTGCTGGCAATTCTGTTGACAAAAAAACAGACTGTTTCCAGCGCCATGTTTCTCCTGTTATCTTTTCTTCTCGTTTTCGGTAGTGGCGCAATCTATTCCAGAGAGCGCAGCAGTGAGCTCTCCAGAACTCTTTCAGATAACAATGTGAAAGCAATACGGGTTGGCATTGTTCAGGGGAATATCGATCAGAGCGTCAAATGGTCCCCTTTACAGCAACAGAGCACAGTAGACAGCTATCTGGCACTCTCTTACCAGCTTTTAGCTGATAAGAGAGTGCCAGACCTCCTCGTTTGGCCTGAAACTGCGCTGCCGTTTTATCCGCACCAAAATAAGCATATGCAGTTGTTGCGGGCCATGACGTCTCAATATGATATAGCGCTTCTGACCGGGGCTCCGTGGTATGAAGTTATTGACCTCAAGGCACGAAAGGTTGAGTTTTTCAACAGTGCTTTGCTTTTGGATTCCACCGGCCAATTCAGCGGCAAATATTATAAAACACATCTTGTGCCTTTTGGGGAATATGTGCCGTTGAAAAAATTCCTGCCATTTCTGGCACCAGTTGTAGAGGCGGTAGGCGATTTTACACCGGGGAAGATCGAACAACCACTGGTCGTAAAAGATGGTCGTGCTGGTGTGTTAATCTGTTTTGAATCTGTATTTCCAGAACTTTCGAGAAAGTGGGTTCTTGCGGGGGCGAATATGCTGGTAAATTTGACCAATGATGCCTGGTATGGTAAATCAAGTGCCCCGCATCATAGTCTGGCCATGTCTGTATTTCGTGCGGTGGAGACCCGGCGCAGCCTTGTACGCTCTGCCAATACAGGAATTTCTGCATTTATTAACCCGTTTGGCAGGGTTGAATTCCGTTCAGAACTTTTCCAGCCATTTGGCTTTGCCGCAGATGTTGTTCTGTATGAAGAGGAGACATTCTGGGTACGTTATGGATATCTCTTTGGGCCTCTCTGTCTCTTTATTGGCTTGGCTGGGGCACTTGTTGCGGTAATAAAGGGAAGGCCCCGACGAACAGCCTTGCTCGGATATCGAAAAAATTGACCCATGAATTCGTTTTCGATGCTTTGTAATTTTCTAACCGGACACTACTGATAAATTTAGAAAATAGGTTTTTGCTAACAGCCTGACACGCTAACCAAACAGGAAACTACCATGTCCATTGAAACAGGTACCGCAGTATCAAAACAGAAACTGATTGATTTGAAGGCTCGCCTGCTTGCCCTGAAGGAGCATCTTTGACTTAATTCAGAAAAAAGAAAAACTTGGACGGCTGGAGCGGCAGACCCTGGCACCGGATTTCTGGAGCGATGCGGAGGCTGCGCAGAAGATCCAGAAAGAGCATGGACAACTTCAGGATACTATCAAGGGGTGGGAAACCAGATGGCATGATTTTGAGGAGACGGAACTCCTGCTTGAAATGGCCATGGAGGAGAACGATAGCGATATAGAAGAAGAGATTGCTCTGAAAATCAGTGCCATGACCGAGGATCTGGAGGGTGCTGAAACAGAGTGCATGTTCAGTGGTGAGCATGACACCAGTAACAGCATAGTGGCTATTCACGCCGGGGCAGGGGGAACCGAGGCCCAGGACTGGGTTGATATGCTGTTGCGAATGTATCTCCGCTGGGCGGAAGTACGGGGATTCAAGACCGTTATCCTTGATCACCTTGCTGGAGACGAGGCCGGCACCAAGGGTGTTACTTTTATGGTTAAGGGTAGATATGCTTATGGATACCTGCGTTCAGAACTGGGCATTCACCGTCTTGTTCGTATCTCGCCATTTGATACCAGCGGCAGGCGTCATACATCTTTTGCTTCCGTCATGGTTATGCCTGAGCTGGATGATACAGTGGATATCAAGATTGATGAAAAAGATCTTCGCATTGATACCTACAGGGCAAGCGGTGCCGGAGGCCAGCATGTCAATAAGACTGATTCGGCCATACGTATCACCCATCTGCCGACCGGTGTTGTTGTGCAGTGTCAGAATGAGAGGTCTCAGCACCGCAACAAGGATATGGCAATGAAAATGCTGCTCTCCCAGCTCTACGAGTTGGAGAAGGAAAAGCAGGCCGAGCAGCATGAAGGGCTGCATGGAGATAAAAAAGGCATATCGTGGGGCAGCCAGATTCGCTCCTATGTGCTCCAGCCTTACAGGATGGTGAAGGATCACCGGACGGAATTTGAGTCGGGGAATGTGGACGCTGTACTTGACGGTAATCTGGATCCTTTTATTAAGGCATATCTACTCTGGGGAAGATAGTACTTCCCCTTTTCCTGGCCGTAATTGTGAAGTGCAGCTGCCGCACATTGTGCCGCCGCTCGTGTGGCACATGCCGGTGAGACCGTGGCGCGTTCTGCTCTGCCTTCTTTTACAGTAGCTGATCAGTACAGCGGTGGATAGAAGAAGGCAGAAGGTAATTGTCAGAACCAGTATAAAGGTAGAGATAAAAGTCATATTTTTCCTAACATTCTAATAGCCTAATAGCCTTCAGCCTAACAGCCTAACAGTCTAACAGCCTGCTTTTCGTGGCTATCCAAAATCATCAAAATGGATGTTGTCCGTTTCAACGCCAAGGTTCTCAAGCATCTCAAATATAGCCTTATTCATCATCGGCGGTCCGCAGAGATAGTAGTTAATATCTTCGGGGCAGGGATGATCCTTCAGGTATTGCTCTAAAACCACGAGATGGATATACCCTGTTAACCCCATCCAGTTATCTTGCGGCTGGGGGTCGGAGAGGGCGAGGTAGAAAGTGAAATTATCATATTGTTCAGCCAGATCCTCAAACTCCTCCTTATAAAAAACTTCCTGCAGACTTCGACCACCATACCAGAAAGAGACCTTGCGTGTTGTCTGTTTTCCTTTAAAAAGATCGAAAACATGGCTGCGCAGAGGGGCCATTCCTGCACCCCCGCCAATCAATATCACCTCGGAATCGCTGTCGTCCATAAAGAATTCGCCAAAGGGTCCGGCTATGGTGACATCATCACCAGGCTGAAGGTTGAATGCATAGGAGGAGACCTGGCCTGGAGGTATGGCCGTATCACCTCCAGGGGGCGGACTTGCAATGCGCACGTTCAGCTTGATTATGCCTTTTTCTCCAGGGTAGTTGGCCATGGAATAGGCCCTGGTGACCGGAGTATGGACATGGGATTTATACTGAAACATCTTGAATTTTGTCCAGTCTGACAGAAATCGCTCATCAATATCAAAATTTGTGTATTCAAGGGTATGTGGAGGCACTTCAATCTGGATATAACCTCCGGCCTTGAAATTAACATTCTCTCCCTCGGGAAGGTCTATGACCAGTTCTTTGATAAAGGTTGCCACGTTGTTGTTGGAGTGAACCTTGCAATCCCATTTTTGGGCATCGAGCATTTCCGGTGGTACCTGAATCTGCATATCGCGCTTTACCGGAACCTGGCAGGAAAGCCTCACCCCCTCTTTTGCATCCCTGTTATTGATCTGGCCTCTCTCTGTGGGCAGGATACTTCCGCCGCCTTCTTTGACGATACACCGGCACTGGCCACAGCTTCCACCGCCCCCGCAGGCTGAGGAAAGGATTACACCCCGATCGGCTAAGGTTGTCAGCAGCTTGCCGCCGGGCAGAACATCAAACTGTGTTTCATCGTTGATATTAATGGTAATTTCCCCATCCGGCAGAAGAGTTTTTTTGGCAGCAACGATAAGGGTGACAAGGATGAACTGAATGATTACAAAACAGCCCACGCCAAAATATATTTCATTCATGTTGTTGACTCCATGATCGATTTACAGCTCATCATAAGTACTATTTTTGTATAACTTTTAAGTGATGAACTCGTAAAAACCTAAATCTTTCGCTATCCGGTGGAATTTTTACGGCGCAATCAGAATTCCATTCCTGCCAGTCCCATAAAAGCCATGGCAATGAGTCCGGTAGTAATAAAAGTGAGTCCAAGCCCTCGCAGCCCTGCGGGCGGGTTTGCATATTCAAGGCGCTCCCGAATGCCGGCTAGACAAACAACCGCAAGAAAGAAGCCGCCCCCTGCGCCAAAACCGTAGGCAATACTTTCACCGAAACTGTAATCACGTTCCACCATAAAGAGGCTGCCGCCGAAAATTGCACAGTTTACGGTCAGCAGCGGCAGAAAAATTCCCAGGGTGTTGTACAGCGCAGGTACAAAGCGGTCGAGCACCATTTCCAGGATCTGCACTACAGCAGCAATAATAGCAATATAGGTGAGTAAGCCGAGAAAGGTGAGGTCAAGATCCGGTTGCCCGGCCCAGCTCAGTGCGCCCGGCTTGAGCAGATAGTTGAGGATAAGGTTATTGATGGGAACAGTGATAACCATGATAACGAGAACCGCAGCCCCCAGTCCAACGGCAGCTTTTACCTGCTTGGAAATGGCCAGAAAGGTGCACATTCCAAGAAAAAAACTTAAGGGGAGGTTCTCCAGGAAGATGGATCTGAGGACAATATCAATATAATGAGCCATCAGTTTTTCTCCTGTTGTTCCGGGTCAACGGTTCGCAGAATCCAGATAATAAGAGCAATAAGAAAAAAAGCACTGGCAGGCAGAACGAGCAAGCCGTTTCGTACATACCAGCCGCCGTTGGTGGTAAGGGGTAAAACCTCGAAACCAAACAGGCTTCCTGAGCCGAAAAGTTCCCTGATAAAGGCCACCGACATCAATATGAATCCATAGCCGAGGCCGTTGCCGATGCCGTCAATAAAGCTTGGGATAGGAGGGTTGCTCATGGCAAAGCCTTCGGCCCTGCCCATAACGATACAGTTGGTGATGATAAGGCCGACATAGATGGACAGCTGTTTGGACAACTCAAAGTAGAAGGCCTTGAGGATCTGGTCCACCAGGATAACAAGCGTTGCTATAACGGTGATCTGGATACCTATCCGGACGCTGCTGGGTATCTGGAAACGGACAATGGATATGGTCAGGCTGGAAAAGGCAACAACCAGTGTCACACAGATCGACATGACAAAAGCAGTGGTCATCTGTCCGGTGACGGCAAGGGCGGAGCAGACCCCAAGAACCAGGAGCCCGATCGGATTACGTTTGAATATGGAGAGTAAAAGCAGCTCCTTGTTGGTCTCGGCCATAAGAGTTATCCTTATTGTTTTACGATGCCATCATCTTTTCAGTTGGTTGAAGTAGGGCTTATAACCATGATCACCAAACCAGAATTCCATCAGGTTGTTGACACCGTTAGCAGTGAGTGTAGCGCCAGAGAGCCCATCTATCTGGTAAGGGGCCTGATCTCCTGACTCAGCAGCTTTACCTTTGACAATCTTCAGATCCATTTTTCCTGCGGGGGTGTAGAGCATTTTGCCCCGCCAGCCATCCTGCCATTTTGGGTTCACGATCTCGCCGCCAAGTCCGGGAGTTTCACCATGTTCATAAAAAGAGACTCCGCGAATGGTGGTCAGATCAATATCAAGGGCAACATAGGCGTACATGGTGGACCAGAGTCCTTTACCCCGCACCGGCAGGACTATCTGCTCGATCCGACGGTCTTTTTTGACCAGGTAGACAAGAGAGTACTTTTCGATACGTCGCAATCTGGCAATGTCATCCATGTTGCTTAGTGGCAGACCGGATGATTCTGTAAGTGCGGCTTTTACCTGGTTGTATGATTCCGGAGCGATTTGATCTTTCGGAATATACAGGCCCGACGCAAGCTCAATAATCCGTGTTTCAACAGGGGCAAAGAGTTCTTCAATTGATTTGTCCTGTTCATAGAGCCCTGCTGCATAGAGGATATTCTTTTTTTGATCCTGGAGGCGGTTGGCATCCTGCAGGGGACGCAATCCAACCGCGGCACCGGCAACCAGAGCAGAGCAGACAAAGGCGAGGATAAGAACTGAATAAAAGGGCTTGGCAGCAGATTCTTCAGCCATGACGCAGCTTCCTCCTCTTTATATTGGCTTGGATAACAAAATAATCAAACAGAGGAGCGAAAACATTACCCAGGAGAATAGCGAGCATGACACCTTCAGGATAGGCGGGGTTGGCTACCCTGATGAGAATGGCCAGAGAACCGATCAGCATGCCGTAAAGCCATTGTCCTACAGGTGTGTGGGCCGCCGAGACAGGATCTGTGGCCATAAAGACCAGGCCGAAAGCGAAGCCGCCCAGTACTAAATGCCAGTGGGGTGGAATCGAATACATGGGATTGACTGCACTTCCCTGTATCCAGAAAAAGGTGGCACAGAGAAACCCACCCAGCAGCATTGAGGCCATAATTCGCCATGAGGCTATGCCGGTGATAAGCAGGACAAAGGCACCGAAGAGACATGCCAGAGTCGATGTCTCACCCATGGAACCGGGAACTACGCCGACAAAAGACTGGAACCAGGTGGCAGAAACCGAACTCATAACTTCTCCCGGCACGGCTGCTGCAAATTGACCGAGACTGGTTGCGCCGGTGATGCCGTCTACACTGGTCCATATCCCATTCCCTGTCATCTGGGCCGGGTAGGCAAAAAAGATAAAAGCTCGGGAGACCAGTGCCGGGTTCATGAAGTTCTGACCAACTCCACCGAAGACCTCTTTTGCAAAGACCACACCAAAGCTGATACCTGCAGCTACCTGCCAGAGCGGAATAGTTGGCGGCAGGGTAAGAGCAAAGAGCAGACTGGTGACCAGAAAGGCTTCGGAAAACTCATGGCCTCGCACAAGATTAAATATACCTTCCCAGAGGGAGCCGACAAGTATGGTGACTATGTAGACTGGCAGAAAATAGAGCGCTCCATGGGAAAAGTTTGAGAAAAAGCTTCGCGGGTCGTAGCCGATTAAAGACATGATATCACCCCGCCAGCCCTCAGCCCCTGGAAGTCCCATAGCGGAAATAGCGGAGTTGGCCTGATACCCTGTATTCCACATGGCCATAATTACGCAGGGTAGCAGGGCAATGATCACCGTTGTCATTATTCGTTTCAGATCAATACCATCCCGCACATGGGGTGCCGATTTGGTGGTCTGGTTACAGCCAAATAAAAAGGAGTCAAAAGCTTCGTAGAGAGGATAGTATCGCTCTAACGAGCCTCCTTTTTCGAAGTGACGCCCAGCGTCTTCAAAAAATTTACTCAATGATTTCATTATTATTTTATCACCTTACTTAATAACCTTGCTCGATAGCTGTCAAAACGTCCCGCAGTGGAGATCCGAATTCATTCTTTCCCGGACAGACAAAGCCGCAAAGTGCCATATCATCTTCGATCAGTTCCAGGCAGCCAAGTTCCTTTGATTTTTCTGTATCCCCTGTAGAGATAGCCTTCAGCAGTGAGGTTGCAATAATATCCAGGGGCATAACCTGCTCGTAGGTGCCCAGCGGGTAAATTGCTCTTCTACCCCCCCAGAGGGCAGTGCTGAAGGGGAGTTTCAGGTGCTTTGTGAAGGTGGATACAAAGATCGGCTTGACGGAAAAACTCTCTTTCCCCGGCATAGCCCAGTTAAAAAAAGAGCGGCCGCTGCTGTTGATAATTATTGATACCTGGTCGTGGTAACGCCCCAGAAAGGCGGAATGATCCTTTGATTCTCGACCGCTGAGTATGGAACCGGAAATAATTCGCAGTTCGTCCAGACTAACTTCCCGGTGGCAGAGACCAGGCAGATAGGCACCCGGCCTGGTTATGACAAGAGAAGGGTTGAGGGTTGCCGGCCCTGCCAGAGAAATAATTTTTTCCGTAGGAAGACAGCCTGTACTGAACAGTTGTCCGATACCGATAACCTCCTGATACCCTATATGCCAAACACTTTTTTCTTCATGTACCGGATCTATGAAATGTATATGGGTTGACGGCAGACCGGCAGGGTGAGGGCCCTGAAAGGAGTAGTACTCTACGCCGTCCAGCTTTTCAGCAGGGAGCAACTCATTTTTTCCTGTGCAGTAGTGGATCCGCACATCCAGGAGACGCTTGAGCAGTTTCAGTCCGAGTTGATACTCTTTTTTATAGTGAGTGATGATTATCTGCGGATCTGCAGCAAGGGGAGAAGTATCGACAGCTGTTATAAAAAGAGATGCAGGAGATGATGAAATTGCAGGAATCTTACCGTATGGCCGGGTGCGAAACCCAGTCCACATCCCGGAATCAATAAGCAGGACACGGATCTCTTCCTGATCCATTGCTTCCGGCTGCACCGTTTGTGGATCAAGGAATTGGATAGTTTCCTCTCCATCCAGGGCGATAACAAGAGATTCAAATTTTCTTTTTGCGCCCCTGTTGATTGCATTTACAATACCGCAGCCGGGGGAAACAAATTTGACACCCTCCTTTTTTTTATCGGTAAAGAGAAGTTGTCCGGTCTTGACCCGGTCACCTTCCTTGATCACCAGGGTCGGTTTCATGCCGATATAATCGTCACCGATAAGGGCAACCCGCTGAACCGGATTCCCCTGGCGGATGGTTTGTCCGGGTTGGCCGGAGATTGGTATGTCCAGCCCTTTACTTGTCTGAATTATTTTCATATCAACTGGACTCGAATAAATCGAAACTTTTTAAAAGCTTTGGGCTCTGTGGTGAGTTAACGTATTTTTTTGGTTGCGGGCATCGCCCGCTTTGGGATATCTACCATCAACTACTATATTGGTAAACTTTCTCCAGATCAATTGCAAATATAAATTATTCCGAAAATATCTGGGAGTTGGGTCTCCGTTTGTGTTCAAAAAAACCTGACAAAAAATAATCATAAGGTTAACTTGACAAAAGACAACAATGTTGAAATGTCTTGTTCTCAGAGACAAAAGAATCCCCGGGATTACCAATTCCACCAGAGGAGATATTATCTTGGAAACTCAATACCCCTATGAAAAGCTGGGACTGTTATATCTTGGACGTGAATTGGATATGGATAGCCATGAAGTTTCAGATCTGCCCTTTCTCTATAAAAACAAGAATCTGACTACCCATGCAGCCATCATCGGCATGACGGGAAGCGGCAAGACCGGGTTGGGGATTGCACTTATTGAAGAGGCGATAATGGATAATGTCCCCTCC
>JAUVON010000279.1 GCA_030599175.1 Desulfobulbaceae bacterium
CATCTACTTCGTTGCTGCAAATTTTCTATCATTACGACGTACTCTAGTACGCCGAAATAATAGAAAATTTACGCGCCTTGCATATGAAGTTTCTCGAAGTCTACGCTTATCTACTTAGCCATCCAACATTTAAGGTTTTTGCGAGACTATCAAGTATAGCCGTTAGTTGTCCCATTATTTTACATTTAAGGTAATGAGACAACTTTCCAGAGACCTCTTCGGCACATGGTGCACCCCATCATCATCCCGCCAGTATTTTATATCCGAATCTTCTTTGCACTCCTCAATAATTACTGTCTCACGGGGTCTTCCAAGAGCAACAACAAGTGAGATATCCAGAAACTCAGGCAAATCAAAAAGATCGGCCAGTTTTGGATTAAATGAACCTATTCTGCAACCCCCGAGCCGCTTTTCCATTGCCCCGAGAAGCAGATTCTGAGTTGCCACTCCCAGGTCAAACTGTGCTTCACTTTCCGGACCCTTCAGCCAGTTTGAGTTCAACAAACAGAGGACATACGCACTCGGCCGCTCCCCCTCTATCGGCCCCTTCCAGTCAGTCAGATACCCTGCCCAGCCAAGAAAAGGGAAGACTTTTTCACACATTTCCGATGTATTTATCACAAGATACTGCCACGGTTGACCGTTCCGGGCCGATCCACCCAGCCTGGCCAGATCAAGCAGTTCAGACAGCAAGTCTGAGCTGATAGCTTCATTTTGGAAAAAACGTCGAAATGTTCGTGTTTTTGCTATTATCTCTCTCATTTATTATTCCCGCAATAAGAACTTTTCTGGACAATCATTTGCTATAACGGCAGAAAAAAAAGCCTGCAGATATTTAACCACCTGCAGGCCTGCGCAACAACCGATCCTGTTAATTTAATCGATCAACAGGAAAAACATAATCAGCATTTCAGGGCTGCCTGACCATCCTCTGTAATTCCGTACTTGCAGCGAGCCGGACTGTCTACCAGTCCTTTCTTTTTCAGAGCAGTTATTTTGCTGGTTACCACTTTCTTGTCAAGCCCCGTTGCCTCTACTATGTCTTTATTTCCACATGGACCACTTTGTTTGGCCAATGCTTCAAGTACCTGCTTGTGTTCTCCACTTAATTCCTTACTTCCACATCCACTCATTTCTTCTTCTCCTGTTTTGCTTTCTTTTTTTGACAAGCCGGACATATACCGACTATTTCAAGTCTGTATCCTGTAACGGTATATCCCTTGACAGCCTTCATTTCCTTGGTATGCAGACCCTGGCGTTCAATATTCAGATTATTGACCTTATGACACACAGTACAATAAACGTGGTCGTGTTCAACAACATCATAGTCAAATCGCTTCTGCCTGCCACTGATCTCAAGTTTACCAATCAGTCCTGCTCCAGAAAGTATTTCGAGATTGCGGTAAACAGTTGCCAGGCTGATTCTCGGCATGTCTACTTTGACTCTGTCGTAAAGTTCGTCAGCAGTCAAATGCTGTTTACTCTTTTTGAGTTCACGGAGAATAATCTCCCGCTGGTTAGTCATTCGAAGCTGCATAGAGTTCCTCTTTAGTAAATATTATTATTACTATTCTTAATAGTAATTAATTAGCTATTCCATGTCAAGGTCATATTTTCAAGAGTAGATAATGAAATGGAATTTCACCGTAAAGGAGGTTATATTCTAAGCATAATGGAACGTTTTACCAGGACACAACGATTACTCGGAGAAAAATGCTTTCAGCGTCTGCAGTCACGGATGGTGACTGTTGTCGGATTAGGGGCTGTGGGAGGGTATGCCGTTGAAGGTCTTGTACGGGCTGGAATCCAGCATTTACGCATTATTGACTTTGATACCATCCAGCCAACCAACATAAACAGGCAGATTATCGCCCTTGAAACAACCATAGGGCAAGCCAAGGCGCTGGCTACGAGGGACAGAATACTAGCCATCAATTCAGAATGCAAAGTGGAGCCAATGCAGCTTTTTGCCGGGGAAGAGACGCTTGAGAAGATCTTATCTCCAAAACCTGATCTTCTGATTGATGCAATTGATTCTTTAAACCCCAAAACCCAGCTTTTGCACGGGGCATACCTCCGGGAGATTCCAGTCATTAGTTCAATGGGTGCTGCTCTGCGTACCGACCCTGACCTTATCCGCTCCGGTGACCTCTACGAGACAAAAGGCTGCCCTCTGGCCAAACACCTCCGTAAACGGCTGCGCAAAAGAGGTGTTGGTACCGGGGTTACCTGTGTCTACTCTACTGAAATAATCAAGTTTGATTACAAAAATACGGCAGAAAATGGTGGGGAGCAAACTGTCGGCGAAACACCCTTTTCAGACAGAGGAAGAAAACGCAATGTGCTTGGCAGTCTGCCGACAATAACCGGCATCTTCGGCCTGACTATTGCAAACCTGGCAATCTTGCAGCTGTCACGACAGGCAGGAGAGGATCAATGATAAGGCTGTTTGTTGCCATAGATATCCCCGACAGTATCAAAAAAAAGGTTGAGGGCATGGGAGGATCAATCCCGAAAGCAAATCCTGTGCCAAAAGAACAACTCCATTTGACACTGAAATTCATCGGTGATACGGAGAGCGGTAAACTTCGTGATATCGAGGAAGGACTGGAGGAAGCCGTGTTCCATCCCTTTAATCTCACCTTAAAAGGTGTGGGAACCTTTCCTCCCAGAGGTACTCCTCGGGTACTCTGGATCGGCATAGAACCACAGGAAGAACTCCACCTGCTTCGCAACAAAATCGAGAAAATACTATTTACTCGCGGCATCCCAAAAGAGAAGAGAAAATATGCTCCACATTTGACCCTGGCCAGATTAAAAAACAGCCCGGTAAAACGGTTACACCAGTTTCTGGCCGGCAATAGCTTACTGCAAAGCCCGGATTTCCCGGTGGACAAGTTCAGTCTCTACTCCAGCCAGCTCACACCAAAAGGTGCAATCCATACTGTGTTGCGGACATATTCCGCCAGCTGACGGGCCAAATGATTTTATTACAGAGCCATCACTTTTAGAAGCTGTCGGCAAGTTCCATCCCTTGAAGGATGGCTCTTTTTGCATCAAGTTCACCGGCTTGCAAAGCGCCGCCAATCAGATGGTAGGTGATTCCAAGATCATCTAACTCTTTAGCCAGGGTCAGTTCAGAGAGCTGCCCTGCACAGATGACTATATTATCGACTTCAAGCAGGACCTTTTCATTATTATGGCGTATAAGAAGTCCCTGCTCACTGACAGCAAGATATTCGACCCCATTCAATAATTTGACTCCGTTTTTCTTCAGTACCATACGGTGGATCCAGCCCGTAGTTTTACCTAGATCAGCTCCCGGCTTTGTTTTCTTACGCTGCAGCAGATAGAGCTCTCTTGCCGGCTGCACGGGAACAATCTGTCCAAGCCCGCCAGCCTTCTCATAATGGGTATCAACTCCCCACCGGGCCATAAAAGATGAGATGGAGGGCGGCGAGGAGTCTTCATGCAGAAGGTATTCAGCCATATCAAAGCCAATGCCACCAGCGCCTATAATTGCTACCCTTTTACCAATCGCTTTATTACCCGAGAGTACTTCATTGTAGAGTGAAACAGTGTCGGTTTCGGCCCCCTTGAGCTCAATCTTTCGTGGAATAACACCGGTGCTGAGAACAATATGATCATAGCCCTCCAGATCTCCGGCCTGAGCCCTGCAGTCAAGCCGAATATCGACATTGTGTAATTGCAGTTGATGGTTGAAATAGCGTAGCGTCTCCTCAAATTCATCTTTACCGGGAATTTGACGTGCCAGGCGAAACTGACCACCGATTTCTCCAGCAGCCTCGAACAGGGTAACGGAGTGTCCCCGTGCTGCTGCGACAGCGGCACAGGATAAACCGGCAGGACCGCCCCCCACCACAGCGACTCGTTTTTCGACTTTGCTCTTTTTAAAGGGCATCAGCGTCTCGTTGCAGGCCCTGGGATTTACCAGACAGGTCGCAGTCTTTTGTGAGAAGATATGATCGAGACATGCCTGGTTGCAGGCAATACATGTATTGATCTCATTCTCTTTACCCTGTTCGGCCTTTATTACCCAGTCCGGATCCGCCAGAAAAGGTCTGGCCATAGAGACCATATCCGCTCGCCCTTCAGCCAGCACGGATTCGGCAACTGAAG
>JAUVON010000033.1 GCA_030599175.1 Desulfobulbaceae bacterium
AGCCTAGTTCAGGTTCACGCCACCTCTATGCCGGACGCCGCCCAGGCAGTAAGCAGGTTTCCCCTGGACTTATCCTGGAGTTATCAAAGCCTCCAGTTTTGACGTCATCTATTACCTTTCGACACCTCATCAGTGGTTCGTTTGCACTCGTCTCCATGATCCATACATGACCCAGTCTTATGCCGGACCTTTTCCTTAACGCTCACCACCATGGCTCTTTACCACAGCAGCTTAAGGTGGTTTGACGTCTGCTCCTGCAAGCCGACGCCGAGGGACCTACCCTCATCTTTCGTGTAGTTACGAGCAAAACCTGCTTGCTCTCGTGGCACACTGCTTCCAGATTATCAACCGAGATAATTGCTCCATTCATCCAGCATCTGATGACCGTTACTACCTTCGTATCAGGCATTGAGGTTGGCAGGGGTAATCTCTTGGGAACAGGCTTTAATCAGATAAAAACCTTACTACTATGAATGTAATTAAGGTGTTGCCCCAAAAACCTAACAACATAAAAGGTGTTTATAACCTTTAGATAATCAAAGTTGCCCAGAACAACCTAACCGGAAAAAGGCATTTCATGATCCAAAATACTTCAAGAAAATCAATAGGGGAAGGTTACATCGATATTGAAAAGAAGATCCTGTTTACTCAAATCTCAAAGTCAACATAGCTATATTGTATGTTGCCCGAGATGAAGCCACAACAGCTAATATAGATCTACCCCTGAGCCAGGATAGATTGTCGACAAACGAAGTATTTAAGTTGAGGAAAAGAATATATAATTATGGCCTTGCCGCAGTTTTGATTCAGCTTGAAAGACTCCGAAAAGGCCATTTATGTGCAGGCTATGATTACTTTTCAACCACTCCTGTTTCGGCTTTTGCTTTTGCAGTTGCAGCCTTAAGATCCTCAAAATCTTTTATAGATTTTTTTACTGTCTCATCCTGTTCTATTTTCATCCGAGCCATTTTTTCTTTCACTTTTTCCGGTTTCACGTCCAATCCCTGTGCACCGAACAGAGTGGCCGCCAGATATTTAAAGGAGAAAAGCATCAACTCGACATCATCTTCTTTAATTTTATTGACGGTCTCTTCATCGATCTCATATGTATCAAGAAATGAACTTTCAAAAACAAATTTCCTGAAAGTAGCCAGATCGGTTGAGGCCATAAAGAACATCCTTTTCGCCTGCTCAGACAGGGACGCTTGAATCCCGAAAGATTTACGCCGCATTACCAGTCTCAACCATTCTCTGTTCATCTCATCTCTGACATCAACCCCCTGATCAGCACGCCACTCTCGAACAGTCCACTCCTTATCTTCCTCGAAACCTTTACAATGATCCTCACGAACAATGAAAAAGAACTTTTCTTCCGCTGACTCGAGTTCATTACCCTCGCTATCCCTGCTCCCTCCTTCATGGAAGTCAGCCATGCCAACAGGATAATATCTGCAGGCAGTTGGTCTGTCGGTATATACAGTGCAACCTTCCGGAGTGACAAACGGGCATTTTTTATCATCTTCCCGCAATTTGATCATAACCCCGGGCATATCAGTTTTTTCAAGATATGTAGGTGCTGTATATTTCTCGAGAAATTCATGTGCAGGAATTTCAAGGCGTTTAGCCAGCATCAAAATATCATAGGGGGTAAGAACAATCTTTATCCCGCCGCAACATGCGGTAAAACATCGTACTCCAGGATGACAGCGAAATTTCAGATGGCTGTCCAGAGTCAATTTTTTCGGTTCTATAGAAGAAGGATTTTTTTCTTTGCCAAAAATGGTCTGCTCTTTACCACTTTTTTCTTTGTTACTCATGCCATCACCTTGTAGAATATATAAAAGAATTAACCTCAGAGCCAGCAGTGCTGGAAATTGGTTTATTATTATGCACGCAACAGTATATAATAAACATCTACACTGTAAGTGTAAACAAATTTCAACAGGACTCCGAACTCCGGTTCTCAGAGTCATATTCAATCAGTAAATGGTTATTGCTTGCAGTTTTGTCGAATAGTTCGTATATGTCATTCTTCGTACAAAATGTTTTATATTCAAAATGGTGAAAATCACCATAAGGACTACTGTGCATGAAACTGTTTGCCCCACCAATCGACCTTACAGCCGTCAATACGGTTGTATATCATTTGCCGGACGGTCCCGCATTATCTTTGAAAATTGACGGTATCGAGGAATATCTTGACCTGGAGTTAGAACTTGGTCATATCTGCGATACCTCCAATATTGACGGCGTCCTACATTTCTTCCCTAAAGGTAACGCCTAGGAGGTTGTCAGTTCCTCTAACATATGCCTGACGCCACCGCAGATATCCCAATTATCACTACGATTGACAGACACGTACATACAAAACTGTGCCACCATGCAAGTGGTGAAATGGAAGAGTATGTCCTGGCTGCAATTCAACAGGATCTTGAGGGCTTAATCTTTCTCGAACATATGGAGGAAGGCATAAATGGCAATGAAAAGACCTGGCTCACAGAGGAAGATTTTGACTCCTATTTTTCCGAGGGGAAGCGGCTGCAGGAAAAATACAAGAGTCAGCTGACTATCGGGCTGGGTGTTGAATGCGGATATAATCCGGACCGTCAACAAACACTTGTCTCAAGGCTTGACAGGCGGAACTGGGATGAAATAGGCATCTCGTGCCATTTCATAAAATCGGCTAACGAACACATCAACCTTTTCAGCCGAAAAGAAGATAACCTGAAAAGGGCAAGAGAATCGGGGTCGGAGCAACTTCTTGACGCCTATTTTGATACTCTCCATGAAGCAGTTGCGACTCTTCCCGGCACCAAAGTCTGTCATCTTGACGGAGCACTCCGTTTTCTGCCTGAAATATATCTCACCGACAACCACCTGGAAAAAATCGACCAACTACTCCTCACTGTCAAAACAAAAGGCATGGCCCTGGAAATCAACACCTCCGGCCTGGTGATCAGAGGGGAACAGTTCCCGAGCCGTGCTATTCTGAAAATGGCAATTTCCTACGAAATACCTCTGGTTGTTGGTTCTGACGCTCACATGCCGGAACAGGTAGGACGACATTTCAACCAGATAAAAGCACTAATTGAGAAGTTATAACACCCTCCCCTTAAAATTCAGGTAGCCAGTCTGCTCCCATGCGCTTTATCACATTAAAGCCACCGGGTAGAACCAGACTGTTTTTGCGCCCGACAAAATCAAGAAATACCTGAATCTCAAAAGATCTCGACCCGGCATTACAAAATATTATCAACATCTTATCTGTAGGCAGCTCCTCATATCTCTGTCGAATCTCATCATAGGGCAGAGAAGCCCAGAGAGATTCTCCAAAATGTTCGACAAGGGGTGTTGCCTGTTTTGTATGCCGTACATCCAGAACCAGCCAGTCCGGCTGGCTGGACGGATCATCCATATAGTTGTAAAACATCTCCATGGAAATCTGTCGCATCCGCTTTTCGCAAAGGTTGTCGGCGACATACGCAGCAGCATTGATTCCATCAATTGCGCTGGAAAATGGCGGTGAATAGGCCATCTCAATATTTCCAAAATCGTCAATTGAAGCCCCGCTGCAGAGAGCGACAGCCGCGGCATCGAGCCTGGCGGAAAGCGCATCATTCATTGGACCGACTCCCTGTAATCCCAGAACTCTCCTGGTTCTGCGATCAAAGATAAGCTCCAGGCAAATAATCTCCTGGGTAGGAAAAAAGTGTGCCCTGTCGGAAGGCGAGGTAAGTGACACATCCGCATCAAAACCCTCAGCAAGCGCTGTTTCCAGGCTCAACCCCGTAGACCCCACTGAGAGTTCAAAGGCTTTAAGAATGAAGCTGCCGACTCCTCCCTTAAAGACACTTGGAATACCTGCCATATTGTCCGCAGCAACTCTGCCCTGTTTATTGGCCATGCTGCCAAAAGGAGCATTAAATCGCCTACCGGATACAAGATGGGATATTTCGATACAGTCTCCGCCGGCATAAATATGAGGATCGGAAGTCTGCATTCTCTCATTTACCACAATGGCACCATACGGTGAGACATTTAAACCCGCTTCCCGGGCAAGCTGGGATTGCGGCCGCACCCCTGCTGCCATAATCACCAGATCCGCTTCGAGACTTCTCTTCCCTGTCTTTACTCCTGTAACCTTGCCATCACGTGTGAGTATTTCCTCCGCCCCCTCCCCCGTAAAAACATCCACCTTATTTTCTTTAAGATGTTTTTCCAGCATGGTCGCCATAGTCCAGCTGATAATCCTCGGCAACAGTTGATCCATATACTCTATAAGCACTGTTTCTACTCCCCACAGGTCGGTAAATGCTTCGGCCATCTCAATGCCGATTGCACCACCACCTATGACTACAGCCTTACTCACCTGTCCTTTGGCAATTCTTTCTTTTATTTCTATGGCCTTATGCATATCGCTGACAGTAAAGACACCGTCTGCATCACTCCCTGGAATCGACAGTATTACTGGCTGACTGCCGGTGGCAAGCATAAGAAGATCATAATCGATGCTGTTCTGCTCACCGGTTGTCAGATCCTGAACCTTAACATTTCTACTATTGCGATCGATTGACAGGGCACGGGTTGAAGTCAGGGCATTGACCCCTTTTGTCTTTTCAAAAAAAGCCTCGTCCCTGAGGGCGTGATAACTTGTAGACCTCAGCTCTTTTTCATCCGCCACATCACCGGAGACATAATAGGGGATACCACAGCCCCCGTAGGAAATCAGACTATCCTGATCTATTATGGTCACATCCGCATCAGGCAGGAGACGTTTCAGTCGACAGGCTGCCTTGGGTCCGGCTGCAACTCCACCAATAATGACAATTTTCTTTCCCATCATATGCTCCATTCAATTTGATCTTCCATGTCTATAAACTAGGAGCTTGTCCGAGAATGCATTTCGCCCAAACTCTTCGTTATTCCCAAAAAAATAATGCTCGCAATATCGCGTATATGGCTGCGCTTATTTTTTTGGAAAACCTCGATTTTGAACAAAATGCTTATTCTCGGACAAGCTCCTAGAAGACTTAAACCTATCTTTTCCTGAGTCTTGACCCCGAAAGGCGCTCAAGACAAAGCCTGTGGCGATTATCGAAAAGATAGTGACCCGACATCCAGATTGCACTGATAACACCAAAACCGGTACCTGCTGCTATTAGAAATATAATAAGAATCTGATACTTGACCGCCTCCATAGGAGGTGTTCCGCCCAGGATCTGTCCGGTCATCATCCCGGGCAGACTAACCAGTCCCGCCGCCGCCATTGAGTTAATGATAGGAATCATGCCGGTTCTCATACACTCTTTTCGTATATCACTACTTGCCTCCTGCCAGGTCTGCCCGAGAAGCAGTCTCTGTTCAACAACTCCCCGCTCTTTATAGAACTGATCCGTCAAACGATCAAGAGCAAGAGAGACCCCGGTCATAGTATTTCCAAGCAACATACCGAGAAGAGGAATCGCGTACTGAGGCGTATACCAGGGATCAACCCCTATTATCACCACCAGGGCAATGAGTGAGACGGAAAAAGAAGAGACAAACATTGCTCCGGTTCCGATTGCGTATCCCGTTATACCTTTAAGACGGAGATTCTGCCGGGCCAGAACCTCTCTTCCTGCAGCAAACAGCATAACCGTCGCCATAAGTAAGACAATGGGCAGGCTGCCGGAAGCAAACAGATACCGCAGGACTATTCCTATGAAAAGGAGTTGCGCCGTCATACGGCAGCTGAATATCAGGATTTTCCACTCCAGCCCGAGGCTGAGGAAAAGGGATAACAGGGATAAGGCACAAACCAAAGCGGCCGCGATACTCAAATCCCATGCACTTAATGCTATAACATCCATAGCTTCACTCCTTACTCCTCAACAGAGACTGGCCGTCGTTCAACAGTTTTTTCTATCAGTCCGGTCTTTTCAACACATAGCTCCCTGTCTGCAACCCGCTGCAGCTGCTCATGATCATGACTAACCCAAAGCACTGATGCGTTGTTATGCTGTAAATAGTTTAAAATTAAGCCTTCTGTCAATGTTGTATGATAGCCGTCCAGGGCAGAACAGGGTTCATCCAGAAGCAGAACAGAGGGAGTGTTGCACAGACCGCGGATGAGAGCCAGTCTCTGCTTCTCACCGGTTGACAATCTGCTGATCTGCCAGTTGAGGACATCCTCTTTAAACCCTACAGCCGCAAGTTTATCCTGTAATGAATCGGCACCAAACTCTGCAGAAAAATGGTCTCCAACAATATCATACCACCAGAACGATTCTGCCGGCACCATCGTCACCATTGAACGCCAGAGCGGTGCCGGAAAGGCGGTGCTGGAGACACCGTCCAACAGTACCTTTCCTGTATGGGGAATAAGGTCTGTTATGGCGCGCAGCATCTGTGTCTTGCCAATCCCCGATTTACCACTCAGGCCAAGACACTCACCCTTTTGCAAAAAAAAGGTGTATGGCCCGCACGCAAGAAATCGCAGATCTTCTACACAGAGTCGACAACTCTTATTTTGCGGGGGGAATATTGATAACGAAGGTTGTGCCATTGTCTACTTCACTGTCCACTGAAATTTCAGCTCCATGGCTGTCAACAATGTTTTTCGTAATTGCCAGCCCGAGACCAGTGCCTCTATTTTTATCGGTAAAAAATGGCTTGAAAATCTGATCCACCTTCTCCTCCGGAATACCCGAACCACTGTCACGGATAGCAATCCTGGTTCCTCCTCCTTTCAGATTGCTTGTACTCACCTGCACCTGCCCACCTTCTCCGATAGCCTGAAGAGCATTGATAACAATATTTAACAGAGCACGATAAAAACGTTCCTCATCAAGACGACTGTCCTTCAGACCAGGTGCCAGATCCGTCACCAGTTCAATCCGCCTTTTCTTCAATTCTGGAGTAATAAATAAAAGTACCTTCTTCACAATCAGATTGAGATTAATACGTCGCAGGCTCAACTTTTGAGGTCTGGCAAAATCAAGAAATTCAACAACTATCGAATTCAACCTGATTGTTTCGTCAACAATTATCTTTGCCAGATGTTCATTCCCCGGCGCAAGCTTTTCTATTCTCTTTGCCAGAATTTCTGCTGTACTTCTGACAATACCCAGAGGACTCTTTATCTCATGGGACACTGTCGCAACCATGGTGCCAAGGTGTGCCAGTCTCTCACTCTGATTCAACTTTTCTTCGAGCCTCAGTCTCTCCATTGCCCGCTTTTCCATTATTTCTCCTGCCCGGGAAACAATCGTACGCAGCACAAGAAAAAGAATGCCCATCACTACGCTGGAAACAAGAATTATCCTCCCCTGTAAGCGGATAATGTTGGCATAGCTACGGGAAAGGTTTTTTTCTATTTCAATAACACCCATGATGAGGTTCCCTTCCTCACCATCCTGGCGCACCTGTCGAAACGGGATAAAAGTCTTTAACTCACTCTTCACATCTTCAGCCAGATGAAGCAGACTGAAAACATTGCCGCTGTATGCAAGTCTGGAATTCGATACCCCGCCCAGAGCCTTTATATATTCTTCCTCCCCCATATCTTTTTTTCCAATAAGATCAGGGGCTGTTGAATAGGAGATAATATTCATGCTCGAATCATAAATGGTAACAGAGTCTATCTTCAGGCCCTGGATAACACCCAGTATGATCCCGTTCAACAACTCGAACTGATCAGGATTGCTTAACTTAATTCCTCCATACCGTACGACTGCGGGAAGAACAAAACGTCTAAACACTTGCTGATTGAGGTTTTCAGCAAGGAGGAGAGAATATTCCTCGTTCTGCTCCATCATGACCTCTCTTGCATTATTAGAGATTATCCATGAAAGAAAGAGTGTAAATACCAGAATAACGACGAGGCTGGAAAAGGAAAAATATTTTACCAGCTTAAACGGCACCAGTCCGGCTTCCAGTTTCTGTTGCCTTACAGAATCAAGGCTCTGATTCGACTGTGGAGTTTTAACCATGACACACACCACATTTTCTGCATTTTTCTGTATCACAGGGATCACTCGTTTTTCCTGCGAAAGCCCTCTGATACTCCTGCCACAGGTAACTCTGCTTTATGGAGTGATCAATGATTGACCAGGGGAAATAATCAGATTCATCATAACCACAGAGAGCGTATTGCTCTGCTGTAAGTCCCCTGCGTTTCATTGCCTGCTTCCATGGTATGCCATAAACTGCCATTTCCAAAAGAACGTCGGCCAGTCTGCGGTCTCCCCTTGCAAGTACAGCCTGAAACAGAACGTTATCCGGCTTGTCATGACTTACATGAACATTTGCGTAAGCTTTAAACCCATTTTTGAGAAACTTAAGCCGGTTCTTCAGCCGGCTGATTACCTCCCTCTGATTTTTAGATTCCCCTCTATCCAGCTGTTCACTGACGCCAAAAGCGTGGAACTGGAAAGGTGTCCATGGCTTTGGAACAAAGCAGTTAATGGAGATAGTTATCTCACACAATCTTCCACGCAAACGGCCAATCGGATCAATCTTTCCTTTGATCTTATCCACAAGTTGGATAGCTTCTTCAAGATCCTTTTCAGTCTCGGTAGGCAGGCCAATCATCAGGTACAGTTTAAGTTTATAAATTCCTGCTGCAACAAGACGCTCTGCGGCACGAATAATATCCTGCTCATTCAGCCCTTTGTTAATTACAATCCGGAGTCGCTCAGAACACCCGTCAGGAGCAATGGCAACACTCTTGAGATTGCTCCCGGCAAGAAGATCGAGCAACGGTTTTGACAATCGATCAGCGCGCAGGGAGGAAAACGATAATGTACAGCCGCTTTCACCCAGATAATCTGAAAGTGTATCGAGTTCTGCAGCATTGGCCATCTCCATGCCCAGCAGCCCCACACGGTCGGTACCCTCCCACCGCTCGGCAATTCCGGCAGCCACAGCATCACCGCTCCATAATCGTGGGGGTCGGTAAATATACCCTGCAGCACAAAAACGACACCCTCTTGAACATCCCCTGCCAAGCTCAGTCAGGAAAAGATTGGAGAATTCCGCCAAGGGGGAGAGCAATTGAGAATGAGCGGCTGTAGTGCACTGTTGCTGAAATACCTTTTTTATCCTGCCAGCCAGTCCAGGGGGTGCAGAATGTCCTGCAAGACAACCATCTTTACCATATACAGGATCATAAAGAGCGGGGGCATAACATCCCTCGAACCGTTCACTCACCCCCCGCAAAATCTCCAGCCTGGTGGCAGTAGGAAATTGACGAACCAGATAGTCCGTCATATCCTCCAGTACAGGTTCGGCTTCTCCGATAAGAAACAGGTCAACAAAAGGGGCGAGAGGTTCGGGGTTCATGAAGGTGGCAACACCTCCGCAGACAATAAGAGGTGCCTGGCCGGAGACATGCGTGTCACGATCTTTTGCAAGAGGCGCTACACCTCCCCCGATCAGAATCTCTACCAGATGAAGATAGTCGTGCTCGAAGCTGATGGATATGAAAATAAGAGGAAACTGCGTCAGTTCTCTACCAGACTCAACAGATCGTAAATCATTACCCTTTTCAGGAAGAAAGAACCGTTCACAAACAAGAGTTTGCTGTTCATTTAGAAGTGCATAGACGAGTTGAAAACCAAGGCTGGACATTCCAACTCTATAGCTATTGGGGTAGATCAGGGCGATCGGCTGCCGCCCCGTCCATTTCTTCAGGAAACTTCCCTTTTCCTGATCCAGGAAAAGTTGTCGACTGCTGCCGACACCAAGAGACGTTTTCTTTTGCCTACCGATGTCAACCTCCCCAGCCTGTGTTAATTTGCTTTTTTACGCAGATAGGTCGGCGTTTCTAAATAATCGTCATTCCAGTTCAAAGGACTATCGTCCTTCTCATCAGATGCATCGGAAGAACTCAGGTTATCGAACAGATCAAAATTTGACCCGGGCAAGGGTGTCACCCGCGGATGTCGATTTGGCGTAGCGGGGGATCCTGTTAAAGCTTTTTTCGGTTCCTTCTTAAGCGGCTGTTTTTTATTGTGTTCTTTCACCGGAGTAATAGTCTCTTTGTTGCTGACAATATCTCCCACTCCTGTTGCAATAACAGTGACATGCAATTCATCCCCCAGGGAGTCATCATACAGGGCTCCAATTACAACCTTGGCATCGTCATCAACTTTTTCCTGAATCAGCGCAGAAGCTTCCATAAACTCAGACATGGCAAAACTTTCTTCAGTAGCTGAGATATTGATGAGTAAACCACGGGCACCATCAATACCAAAATCCTCAAGCAGCTGATTGTCAATCGCCTTTGTTGCTGCCTCTGTTGCTCTGTTTTCTCCGGAGGCAAACCCTGAGCCCATGATAGCCGGACCCACCTCTCTCATAACTGTCCGCAGATCTGCAAAGTCTGCATTAATTAAACCAGGCACATTAATCAGATCCGTAATACCTTTTACAGCCTGGAGCAGTACATTATCAGCCATCGCCAGCATCTCGGTAAGTTTACTGTTTTTCTGCATAATTGAGAGAAGTCTGTCATTTGGCACAGTGATAATAGTATCGGCATACTTCTGCAGTTCCAGCCACCCTTCCTCGGCATTTCGGGATCGATATTTCCCCTCGAAACTAAAAGGTTTTGTTACTACAGCTACGGTCAGGGCACCAAGCTCTTTGCTTGCCTTGGCCACAACAGGTGCTGCTCCGGTTCCTGTTCCTCCGCCAAGCCCGGCAGTGACAAAAACCATATCACTTCCTTTCAGAACCTCTTTGACCTCTTCCAGAGACTCAAGAGCGGCCAGATTCCCGGTTTCAGGATCGGCACCAGCTCCGAGCCCTTTGGTAATACCAGGGCCTATCTGAAGACAGATATCAGCTTTTGACTGATGCAAAGCCTGTTTGTCAGTATTGGCTGTAATGAACTCAACGCCCTGAAGTCTATTGGCAACCATGGTATTAATGGCATTACCTCCACCACCACCGATACCAATGACTTTCACAACTGCAACTCCTTCCGATTCAGGCATTCTGAACGGCATGTATACCCCCTGATCTATGCTTAAAACTACCGCCGTTTTCGACGATTATGAGTGTTTGCAAAATTGTTACTGCAACAATATAGCACCTACAGAATTCGACTGAAACAAAAAATTATAGGTTCACATAATTTTTTTAAGCCAGTCCTTCACCCTGCCGACAACAGTCTGTTCCTGTCTAAAACTCTCTTTATGCTTATTTCTTCCAAACATAACCAGACCCACGCCTGTTGTACAGCGGGGACTGTGCAGATCCTCCACCCGGCCTGTCACACCGGTCGGGTAACCAATCCTTACAGGCAGATCAAAAATCTGTTCGGCAAGCTCCACAAGGTTCGGAAGCAATGCTGTACCGCCGGTGAGAACAACACCACCGTTGATTTTATTTTTCTGGCCCGATGCGATAAGCTCCCGATTCATCATCTCGAGAATCTCAACGATTCTTGCCTCGAGTATATCGACAAGAACTTTCTGAGTCACCTTTCTCGGCTCACGATCTCCTACTGTGGGAACATCGACAACAAGATTCGGTTTTATAACCGAGGAAATGGCACCACCGTAATCTTCTTTCAGCCGTTCCGCTTCCTGCAGTGGTGTACGCAGTCCAACTGAAATATCATTAGTCAGATTGTGACCGCCCAGTCCAATTTCACTTGTGTGACGAATAGTTCCATCACAGAATACTGCCAGATCCGTAGTTCCTCCCCCGATATCAATGAGAGCGACACCCAGTTCCATCTCATCGGCGCTCAAAACTGCATTTGCTGAGGCGATTGACTCCAGGACAATCTCCGCCACTTCGAGGCCTGCCTTGTTACAACAGGTTACAACATTATGTACTGCGCCGATATCGGCGGTTACAATATGAACATTCGTTACCAGGCGTACTCCGGACATACCCACTGGATTTTGAATTCCGGTATGATCATCCACCATATACTCCTGCGGCATAACATGGATAACCCGCTGATTTTCAGAAATTTTAACAGTTCTTGCAGCAGCTAAAACTTCATCAATATCCGCCTGTTTAATCTCTCTATTATTTATGGCCAGAATTCCCGGGCTGTTAAATCCCTTGATATGATTTCCAGCAATCCCGACATATACATACACCGAACTAAGGTCACATTTTGCTGTCTCTTCGGCAAGTGCAACCGCCCGCCGAATTGAGTTAACAGTACTCTCAATATTGACGACGACGCCCTTTTTCAGCCCCTGGGACGGTGCTGTTCCGACGCCAATTATTTCGATGCTGTCATCAAAGATCTCGCCAACTACGCAAAACACCTTAGTTGTACCAATATCAAGGCCAACTACAAGTTCTCCATGCTCCTGATCAATGGTACCGTCGTACTCACTGTCAGGGATATGAATCTCCGGGACTTCGTCAACTTTATTTTTTTCGCTCATTAATATTATTCTCGTAAAAACTTAATTATATGAAAGTCCTGTACTATTCGAGAGGAAAGGGATTACATTACTTTCATGTTTTGTTGTGAAATTCATTGCATGAGTATTAGATGATGGAAGGATCAACCTGATTCACTCTGTGCAACAAGCACCTTATCGTTAAAATAATCCATCCGGATATATTCGACACGGGATATTATTCCTTCTCCCTTCTGTTTTTTATAGAGGGCCTGAAGAACTCTTAGTAATTTCTCATATTTCTTGTTAGTATTACCATCCCCAAAAAAAATCGGGAACGGATATTCCACCAGATAAACCACCAGTTCACCCGCCGAGTTAACGTGAATCTCGGAAACTGCTTGTGCAGGCAGATGCGGGTTATTGCTGTTCACCTTCTGCAAAAAAAGCAATACTTCACTAAGTGCTTTTTGTTTAATATCCTGATCAGTAACCTCTGTCAATCCTGTTATAATCGGAAAATCTACATTACCTCCGACTGTGACTGACTTAAATGGAACACCCATCTTATTAATATAGTATAACTGATCAGGATCTGAAGCTGTAGAGTGAAGCAGTGCAACGGGCACATGCTCTTTAATCTCAATTTCAACTGTTGATGGCCAGTTCCGTTTCACCTTTGCTGAAGAGACCCAGGGATTTTGCTGCAGACGCTCTTCGATTTCCGCTGTTTCCATACCCATAAGACTTGTTTGATGGAGAATAATCTGTGATTGTTCACGAAGTTGTTCATTCGAAATGGAATTGCAACCGGAAAAACCCAGCTCAGCTACCTGGAAAAACGAAATAGAGGCCAGTCCTTTCTCTACCCATATCCTCCCACCTGAAAAAACAAGCCATCCCGCCCCTGTTATGAAAAGACAGAGAACAACCCACCTGTACAGGAGTTTTCCCCTGGATACAGGTCTGCCATACCCCTCATTTTTCTTCTTTTTCTTTTCACTAACCAGATATTTAATCCTGGATAATGACCATCTCCTTTTCTGTTGACGCAGTCCATGTTCTCCAGGGGCAGCTTGAAGTGGAAATTCCCTGCTCTGGTAACCGGAACCCGATTTCTTCTTCTTGAATAGAGAGAATATCATCTTGATAATTATATAAAATAAACTCGTAAAAAGGTCGATTGCAGCTATAGATGGCCTCGTAAATGAAGAATTTTTACGACGCCATCATATAAAATGAATTTCAGGTTCCAAATCTATGCCACTATCTCTTTTGACCTTTTCCTGTATATTGCACATCAGGGTAAGCACTTCAGCAGCGGTGGCACCGCCCTGGTTGACAAGAAAATTGGCGTGATTTTCAGACACTTGCACTCCACCGACTTTCACTCCCTTAAAGCCACTGGCCTCAATCAATCTACCTGCACTGTCATTTAGCGGGTTTTTAAAAAAAGATCCGGCCGTTGCATAGCTGCCCGGCTGCTTTTCTTTTCTTTTCTTCTGAAGAGTTTGACTATACGCTCTTATTTTTCCCGGTTCATCCCGGTCCAGCCGAAAAGTAACTTCCACCACAATTGGTTTACCGGAAAACTCGCGGTAATCATGCCAGCATCTATAGCCAAAGTTCAAGTCTTTTCTGTCTATTACCCGCTCGCCTGCATCACTCACCAGGGTAAGGTTTTCTATTACCGAAGACAGCTCGCTTCCCCAGGATCCGGCGTTCATGATAACAGCCCCTCCCACCGTCCCCGGAATACCACCGGAAAACTCCAATCCAGTCAACCCTCTCTCCATGCAGTTCAACGCCAGACGGCCAAGACTACAACCACCTCCAACCCTGACATCAGTATCAATTGGGCGGTTCCCGGAACAGCTGGAAATGGCTCGAAACTCTTCACCCAGGACCAGGATCACACCTGGAAAGCCACTATCCTGGACTAACAGGTTAGTCCCCCTGCCGATAACCCGCCATTCCACTTTCTCTTTGGCAAAAAACCTGAGTATCCCGGAAAGCTCATCCCTCTTGTTGACTCTAACAACTGCATCTGCCGGTCCACCGATTGAAAAAGAAGTATATTGACTTAACAGACAGTTCCACTCCACCGGATGTGAAACAAGATCTGCCAGACTTTCACGCTGGAAACTATTCATTTTCCACTCTCTACCGCTCTCTTCCCAGAACTTCGAGCAATTCTTCTCCAACCATGACAATATTTCCTGCTCCAAGAGTCAGTACCAGATCTCCTTCCTGCAGATGGGGAATCAGCTCTACAGCCATATCCTCAACTTGTTCCATATACATGGTATGTTTTTGCCCATGTTTTTTTGCAGCCTCGAGCAGAGCAGCACCTGTCACACCTTCAAGGGGCTCTTCGCTTGCCGCATAAATATCTGTCATTACCAGTAAATCCGCTCTATGAAAACAAGTTTGAAACTCTTTAAACAGGG
>JAUVON010000238.1 GCA_030599175.1 Desulfobulbaceae bacterium
AGGCACTTATCCAAGCATTCTAAAAGTTCCGATTTATTCGGGTTAATTTTTCAAAGCACCCAGCAGAGACTGCTTAACTGCGATGCCGAGCTGATCAAGAGTATAGGGCTTTCTGATAAAATGTGACACACCAAGTTCCTGGATTCTTGCTAACTCTTCGTTCTCCGAAAAGCCACTGATAACGATGGCCTTCTGCTGTGGATTAATCTTTAACATCTGTTCGTAGGTTTCTCTGCCATTCATCCCCTGCTCTAAAATCATATCAAGAATAACCAGATCCACCGGAGTCTTGTTGTAAAGTTTTAAAGCATCTTCGCCACTGGTAACCGTAAAGGCCTGGTAACCAATGTTTATGAGCAAATTACGGGTTGTTAAACACTGCGTTTCCTGATCATCGACCACCAGAATAGCTTCCCCGTTGCCTCTCAATGCATTGAGAGAGATAGCAGGACTGCTGCAGTGTTCTTTTTCATCTGTTGAAGGTATAAAAACCTCAAATGAAGTGCCTTCCTGTCCGCTTTTGACATTAATGAACCCCCCGTGATCGTGGATTGTGGACCAGACAATTGCCAGGCCAAGCCCCGTTCCACTTCTTCCCATAACTTTTTTGGAATAAAACGGTTCAAAGATATGGTCAAGATCCTTCGCAGGGATACCTGGTCCGGTATCTGAAACAGTAATTTTAATATAATCTCCGGCCTCTATTTTTTCATATGCCAGAACTGATTCGGAGAGATGGACGTTCTCGGTGGTAATAGCAATTAAACCATCACCCACCAGAGCTTCCATGGCATTACCAACGAGGTTCATCAACACCTTATTGATCTGCATCTCAGAACAATACATGTTCAAAAGATTGGCGTCCTGATCTGACAAAATGGTAATCCCGGGAAATTTGGTAATATAATCCTGATGCTCAATGGAGGAGAGATGATCAGCTATGATGGAGTTTGGGTTTTTTACTATCTTGGGGGTTGTCGTTCCCCGGGCAATGGTGATAAGATCTGAGACAACTGACGCTGCTCTTTTGCCTGCTTTTTGAATAATTTTTATTGATTCCCTATGCTTATCAGATTTATCCATTCCCATAAGCAAAATTTCAGGATAGCTCACAATCCCCGCAAGAATGTTATTGAGATCATGGGCAACAGAACCCGCCATCAGGCCGAGAGCTTCCATCTTACTTGCCTTGGCAAGCTGCATTTGCAGATTAAGGTTTTCCTGTTCTGCCTGTTTTCTCTCGGTTATATCCCGAATCGCACAAACACGTAAATTCTGTCCCTGGAATTTTATGTAACTGGATCGGGTTTCAAGGGGAAATTCAGAGCGGTCTTTTCTCACACCTATTGCTTCATGGGAACCGGTAATGCCATTTTCAATCCTGTTGTGAATCTGTACAAGGGAGTTCCTGTTAAAAATTCTCTCGAGTATTTGGGTTCTTATCAGCTCTTCTTTCTGGTAGCCAAACATATCAAAAAATTGCTGGTTCCCTTCAATGATAAGTCCCTTGTTATGAACTATCACCCCTTCCCAGGAGGCCTCTGTGAGTGTTTTAAACCTCTTTTCACTGTCACTAAGTTCTTTTCCTAGTTTGGCGTGCCTGATGGCGCTGTCAATGGTTGCCTTGAGCAGCTCATGCACTATCGGTTTCTTCAGATAGTCGTAAGCGCCCTTTTTCATCGCATCAACTGCAGTTTCCACCGTGGTGTTGCCTGTTATCATTATAACCGGCAACAGGGAGCACGACATTTTCATCAAATCAAGGGTTTCAACACCACTCATTTCAGGGAGGTCAACATCCAGCAGAACGAGGTCAAAGGGTTTCAGTTCAAGTAACTCCAGGGCCTCTTCCCCACTCAGGGCAATAGTACTGGGATAATTTTGTATACGGAGTATTTGCTGCAGACTCTCTGCAAATCTCAGGTTATCATCAACCAGCAGGATGTGGGGCGAAACGTCCATTCTCAAACTCCATTTTCATTTTCAACATCTGAGAGATTGAGCGGTAGAGAAATTGTAAAACATGTTCCCTTTTCCCTATTACTCTCACATTCAATTGTTCCACCGAGATCTTGAACAGCTCTGTGAACGATGGAGAGTCCAAGACCGGAATGGCCATGTCCCTTTGTCGTCATAAACGGTGAAAAGAGCTTCTCCCGGATTTTCTCCGGGATTCCCGGACCGTCATCACTGATGGTGATCACGATACCTTTGGTTATATTATCTTTAACTTTGTTGCTGGTGGTGATGGAAATTGAACTGCCGCGACTCATAGCCTCAGCAGAATTCTTCACAAGATTTAGGATAATCTGCTTCAGCTTATCCTGTTCAGTTGAAATTTCAACAAGCAGAGGTTCAGGGGTAAAGTCAGCTTCAATACCTGCGGGGTCAAGAAGAGAAGCTGTCAGGATCTTCAGCATATTGCTTATCTGATCATTGACATTGATCCTTTTTGTTTTGTATGTCGTACTTGTGGTCTCAACAAACGTACCGAATTGGTCAATGATTGTAGATATGCGGTTTATTTCCTCATCAAGTATCTGTAATTCCTGTTGTATGTCTGTTTTGTCTGAAATCTTTATTTCAAGCAATTTCAGATAATTGCTTATTATTCCAAGAGGATTGTTTACCTCGTGCACAATCTTTCTTGCAGCCAGAGAGGCTGTAGCCATACGCTCAGCTTGAAGCTTCTGCTCCTCCTTGCGGACCACATCCTCCAGATGTAATGAAATGGCAGTCTGCTCTGCAATCAACTGCAGCTGTTTATGGTGACGAGAGACGTCCTTCTCTTTTTCCTCAGATATGCTGATAACGATCACTCCAA
Source organism: Desulfobulbaceae bacterium (assembly GCA_030599175.1). Classification (GTDB taxonomy): domain Bacteria; phylum Desulfobacterota; class Desulfobulbia; order Desulfobulbales; family Desulfocapsaceae; genus Desulfomarina. The sequence continues at coordinate 2,825 of JAUVON010000238.1, forward strand.
TCCGTTCCTGCTTCACACGCATCGGCAGATATATCATTCCCTTACTGTTTATAACGTTGAAAAGCTGCATGTCTGCCAGATTATTTGACTGCTCCCCATCCTGAAACAAGGTGAGAATAGTGTTTTCAGTAAATGACTTAAAGGCCAGACTTGTGCTGTTTGCAACAGGGAGAACCAGATCCCGAACCAACTCCCTGTGTCGGTTTTCATTAGAGGAATGACCTGTAAGCCTCTTGGCTTCAGAATCGTAAAGTAAAAAGAAAATCGTCTCTGAAGCAAAGAGGATACGTATGATTTCCTCAGTTGCAGCCAGGACACCATTTTTACTGTCTGTCAAAACAAGGCTCTTGAGAAAACCGATAAGAAGGGAGTCTTTCCTTACCTGCCTGACAAGTTCCTGGTTTTTCTCAAGAAACAGTCCCGTTTCGTCACCCGACAAAGAGTGGCGTTTACCATTTTTCCGTCTTTGAGATGCAGCACCGGGTATCTTTATGTTAACTTCCAGATCCTGAGCTATCGCAACAACCTCTTCTTTTGCACCTGTTATCACCTGCTCCATCTGTGTCTTATCAAGCCCCAGAAGGTTTTTACCTATCAGATAGTCGACATCTGATTCATTTTCCGACAATTCTGAAATCCAGTTTGCAAGAAAAGTAATTTTAACAAGTGGAAAACCCTCCTGAATATGTCCCACAGGATCATGATGATAAAGTGCTGCATCCGCAAGAAATGAACCGATGTTCCATTCTTTAAGCAACATGGAACCGGCTTCACAGTGGGTAATCCCGATCTGTCGATCTTCTGCAGCACACTGATCAACACCGTCAGCCAGTTCTTCCTGAAGAACGGTAAATTCCTTTGGAAACATCACGAACAGAACAAGGTGGCCAATATTATGAAGAAGGCCAGCTAGATAAGCTTCTTCAATATTCGTATAATTAATTTCTCTGGCAATCCTTTTCCCAAGGGTGGCACACAGGAGAGAGTGGTACCAGAAATGGCCGATTTGGAAGGAATCACCATTCCTGTTTTTAATTCCCTTGAACACCTGCTGAACAGAAGCTGTTATCGACAGATTTTTTATGGTAGCGGCACCGAGATAAACGACAGCCTGCTCCAGGTTCGAAAATGTTCTATGCAGTCCGAAGTAGGCTGAATTCACCAATCGCAAGACCTTTGAACTGAGAGCGGTATCCTTGGCAATAAGAGGGGCAACGGCGCTGATGGGGGCATCTTCGTCATCACAGGTATCGATGAGTTTGATAAGTATATGTGGAAGAGAGGGGAGTGGCAGTGACCCCTGAACATGTGATAATATGTGTTCCTTACCCTTCATTAAAAGAGTCCCTCTCCCTATGCAATTATAAAAAAATTAACTGTCTGGGATGATTTCATAAAAAGCGCTGTTTGTCAAGTTTTATCAGGGATTGCGGGTTTTTCGAAAGGATAAATTGTACCTGATTTTTGCAATCGCCAGACTTATCAAAAATGCGAAACAGCAATCATACAAACATACCATAGTATTTCAAGTGATCGTCAAGGAAGGAAAAATCGATAAAAAGGCTTGGAGTTGGCACTGTAAATATGCTATCCTATTGTAATTTTATAGATTTCAGAACTGTTGCAAAATACCTATTTAACTGATAAAAATCTGTGACTAAAACAATTGTCATAACAAGTGGTAAAGGTGGTGTCGGCAAAACAACCATCAGCGTCAATACGGCCCTTGAAATCTCCCGACGTAATTTTCTCACTTGTCTTTTCGACGCGGATCTCGGTCTGGCCAATGTGGATATCCTTTTAGGCCTTCAGCCGGAGAACACTCTTGATGATGTCATTTTTGGAGACAAGGAGCTTGATGAAATTATCCTCCACCCGGAGATCGGCATCGAGATTATACCCGGTAGTTCAGGTATCCAAAAAATGGCCAACCTGGGGGAAGACAAAATTGCCGATCTTATATCTTCCTTTTCCCGGCTACCGGACTACGATTACTTCCTTATTGACACCTCTTCCGGGATCTCCAGGAGTGTTATTGCTTTTTGTCTTGCCAGCAGTGAAACCATTCTGA
>JAUVON010000165.1 GCA_030599175.1 Desulfobulbaceae bacterium
ATTGTTTCTCTCAACAGAGAAGAAGTCAAAACCATGAAGAAAACCAAATTGGATAAATAGATGTTGCAAAGCAAGATAATTAGGAACAATAACAATACGTAACAAATTATGTTTTTTTGGTTAAGATGTAGTGGAAATATGTTGACTTTAGGCTAAGAGAATTTGTTACGTATATTGTTGTGGTATCTTACGATCAGCCTAACACTTTCGCTAGAGTGACCTGCAAAAATAATCTGGAAGCATCATTAATTTAGAGTACTGCATTTGCAGTTGCTTTTCTGGAAATATTATTGTGATATTAAAAGTGCCGGAATGCTCCTTTGCTGGTATTTTTTCAAGGCATGATCAATTGAAACCATATCAGGAATAGTCCTAACCGATGATGTGTATGTTCCAGCCGAGGATAGCCAAGAGACATCCTATTGTTCAGGCGATGTTTATGTGAGGTAGATTCGATATCTAAACACAGAGATAAACCGTGCGTAGTAAGTCTATGCTTTCCTGGCTTTTGTGTATCTCAGTGTGGTTATAAATCTTCGTCAATTTTTTGAATGAACAATTTATGTGTAACATTTACATGTTTGAACCTATTTTTCTCAAAGAAAGATCCTTGCAGGGCTGGGCTCAGACTATGATATGTTTGGAAAATCATAGTGCGCACGTCCAGTTCGTTTCCAGTAAAACCCATTTCAGCAAAAAGTGATTTGATGTACTCAAAACGCTCTCGGTCAACTTTCTCAACCTGCTCGGCTATCAGCGGTTCATCTAGCGCCCATGCTCTCATTACAATATCATATTTTGCAAGATCATCATCTTTGATTTTTTGCATCAGCAACAGCAATCTTTCCTGCGCATTTCCTTTAGTCAGCCTAAGGCTTGCTAGCGCAGTCGAGGTTAAGGTGTCAGCCCAGTATACTGCAATACTGGTAGTGAAGTCTCTCCTGTCTGGAAAGTGTGCATAGAAACTCCCCTTAGTGACGCCAAGTCTTTTGGCAAGATACTCAATTTTTATTTTTGCCTTCCCTTCTTGTGCAAGCACATCAAGGGCTAGGGCAAGCCAACTATCCTTGGTAAGGCGCACTTTTGATGTCTTCATACTTTAAAGTATTGACTTTTGGCGGTTAAGTATTAAAAATATGCTTTATATGTAACTTCCAAGATTATCCACTTTATACTAGTGAAATAATAATTACTTGCAGCGTAACCGATTATATCATTGATTACAACGTGACCACGACGGCTTGGTCATGAATGAGGGGAGGAGTGTTTGTCATGACCAGAATATGGATAAGTGGAATTGTGATGATAGCGGTTTTACTTTCTTCAGTCAATCAGACATTAGCTGCTCGGGACCGGCAATCTGAGGATTGGCAATTTGCACTCTCTCCTCTTTTTCTCTGGGGAATGAATGTTGATGGGACAACCACAATCGGACCCATCAGCACACCACTTGAACTTGATTTCAAAGATGACGTCTTTGAAAACCTTGGGGCTGTCTTTACCGTGCATTTTGATGCGAAGAAAAATGATCTGGCATTGTTTGCCGAATATCAATATGTGAATCTGGAACCTTCATCCAGCATCCCGAATGGTCCCACCGTAGATGTGGATTTCACTATTCAGGCAGCTGAGTTTGGGGCTGGCTACCGTATCGTGACATGGGGCAATACAGATGTTGAACCGATTCTTGGTTTACGTTGGACGTATCAAGATCTTGGTGCGTCACTTCAGGGAGGCCCCCAGCTAGTTGATTCAACCGAAGACTGGTGGGATGTTTTCGGTGGAGTAAGGTTCTGGACTCATTTTAATGAAAAATGGACACTCATAAGCCGTGGTGATATTGGTGTCGGTGATTCTGACCTGGTCTGGAATGTATCGTTTATTGTTAATTATCAGATGAAAAAGTGGTTCTCATTCTTTGGCGGTTACCGGTGGATGGACTATGACTACGATAGTGGTTCGGGGCCGGACAGATATGCCTATAACGCATTACAGCAAGGCCCGTTACTAGGTGTTTCCTTCTCCTGGTAATCTTGAAACAGCACCTATCCGAATTACCCGACACAATCACCACTGGAACCATTATTATAACCGATTCAACAATCAAGTTTAGACAGTAAATAGGTAGTATCTTTGATTATTTCAAAATAAATATCAAATTGGAGACAAGAAGCATGTGACATTACAAAACGGAACTATTAACTATTACATATAATATAATTGTACAATCTGGCAAAGATAACTGAGCCGGCAAGGATGTAACTTAATATTCTCTATAGAGGTAATTATGAAAAAGATAACTGTAGCGATTTTTTCAACAGTTTTACTGGCTGTTATTTTTCAGTTCGGTCACCACCAAGGCACAACAGGACAAAGTATTATGTCTGCACAAGCGGCAGAAAGTGACTCGGGTGATACCATTCAGTCGCCCACCAAACCCTATCCAAAGCACAATGTCTACTATCCAGGAACGGAGGAGCTTAAACCCGATGAGATGCGGGTCATCGCCCTCGGCAGCGGTATGCCAATGCCGAGACTCAAGCAGGCTGCTGCTTGTTTCTTGATCGAGTTGGGCAACGGTGACAAGTTCATCTTCGACATGGGCAACGGCTCTTTCGAACGAATCCATGCTCTCGGTATTTCTCTGGACTATCTGGACAAGGTCTTTATCACGCATCCACATATGGACCACATGGCTGATCTGGCAACGTTCTACATGACCGGCCCTCAAAACAACCGTTCGGTGCCTCTGCGAGTATGGGGTCCGGGAGGTGGAGGAATGCGCGAGGAGTGGAGCTTCAAGACTGCGATGGATCATATGGAGAAGACGTGGGCCTGGATGAACGGTACGCTGGCCGGTACCATCGACACCACAGCATTTAAACTCGAGGTTACAGAGTACGACTGGTCGAAGGTCAACAATGTCATATACGAGGAAAACGGTGTGGTAATCAGGAGCCTCCCCGCGATTCATTTCGAAGGGACAGCCAGCTTCACCCTGGAGTGGAACGGCCTTAAAATGGCGTTCTCGGGCGATACGCTCCCAAACAAGTGGTGGATAGAGCATACTCAGGGCATTGACCTCTCAATTCATGAGTGTTTCTTTACACCCGAAATGGCAATAGAAAAATGGGGTTTCTCCAGTCAAGAGGCCTTAAATGCAGTGACGACAGTTCATTCAAACCCCTCTTATTTTGGAAAGGTAATGGCCATGACAAAACCTAAGCATGCTGTGGCCTACCACTTCCAGAACGACTTCGATACACTACCGATCATCATGGATGCCGTCCAGCAGGTCTATGACGGCCCAGTAGACTATGCACGGGACTTCATGGTGTGGAACGTCACCAAGGAAGGCGTTCGTACACGGATGGCTGTGGTTAATCCAGAAGCCTATCCACCAGTACCGCTTAAGGAGAAACATATGGAGGAAGGCGGTGATCGATATCAGACACCTGATTCTGTGTTGGCGGGATGGCCTGAAGAGATGCAGGAGGTGGCAGAGAAGATTTTTACTGACTTCAATAAAGAGAACGAGACGGAGTACAAGTTCCAGTTGAAGAAATAAATGTTTGAGAGAATAATAATCAGATAAAATCTGTTTTTGATAATCTGCTTATTAAGTACCCAAATATATTGCTAAGGCAATACAGGAATACATGGGGATCTTTCCGGATCCTCATGTATTTTTTTACCCGGCTTGTTCCCGTTCCTGACATCATTACGTCCCACTTCCAAATCAACTTCTAATTTAGGATTTTTCAATCCTGTTTCTAAGGTTTTTACGTGAAAAAACTCATTCCTCTCCTTTTCGTTGTGCTGATATCATGCCTCTTTTCTTCACCGGCATACGGTGACTGGATTAATCTGACCGGAGCAGAGAATGCCAAAAATATAGCTGAAATATACATCAAAAAAGATCACATCAAAATCAAGCTGGAAATATTTGTTAAGGACCTACCCATCTTTCAGGAGTTGCTTCCGGATAGTTCTTTCCCGCAACCAATTCCGGGGAGGCCTGGCCAAGACGAACGGATGAGGATATTTGCTGACTCCGTCTTTCAAATAATTACTGATAGCGGTAAGAAACTATCGGCAAAACTTGACTTGATCGAACCCAGGATGCGGATCGAACGCCCCTCCCTCGCAGGACAACGCAGCCCGTATACAGGACAGCCCATACCTGGCCCACCAGATGATAAGCGGGTTATTTATGCAGAACTGAGCTATCCTTTTGACAGTCAGCCCAAAACCCTTACCTTTATTCCCCCATCTGATAAAAATGGCCGTCTCCGCGCCTCCATCGGTTTTCTTTGTTATCACGGCAAGGTTCCGGTGATTGATTTTCGGCAACTTACCAGCAGCAATACCCTGCACCTGGAATGGGACGATCCCTGGTACTCATTTTTTGAAAAAAGCGTGCTTAAACGGACATTACAGTCAGGCGTACGCACTTTCCTGTACATTGAGCCTTATGAGGTGCGGCACGAAATCCTGGTACGGGTCAAAGATATGATGACCTGGATGAATTTTGACCTGCGGAGTGACGAGTTTATTGAAGAGGATGAATTTAATCCTGTTCGGGAAAAGGTGGCCCAATTTTTCATGGAGCGTGAAAAGGTACTGATCGACGGCAAGCAGGGGAAGCCCATTCTTGATCGTACCGCCTATGTCGAATCATCCATTCTGCGCAGTAGATTCATTGAAATTCCGGAACGGGTGCCGCTCAACACTGCCATGATTGGTATTGTTATTACTTATCTGACTGACGGTATCCCCCAGGAGGTGGTTACCCAATGGGACTTGTTTTCGGAACGTATCCAAAAGGTTACGGCTCGCATGACCGACCCGGCAGGCCCCTTCCCCTATGATTTGACCCCCGATGACAATGTCCTGAAATGGACAAACTACTTGAAGAAATACACTATCCCCACGGTGGAGAAGACCATGGTTGCTGAGGAGCATCGCGGTGTGCCTCTCCCCCTTGCTAGTCTAGCCTGTACTGGTCTGCTACTGCCCTTTGCAATCACAGCCTTCCGCCGTCGGAAAAAAGCTCAACCGGTGAAAGTACAGTTTGGTATAATCTTGCTCCTTTTACTCGCATCTGTTGCTCTTTTACCTCGCTGGCAGGTTTCAATCGGCAGCAGTGTCCAGAAAAACCAGATAAGTGAGGATGACAGCAGGAGCATAACCCTCAACCTGCTCAAAAACATATACCGTGCCTTCGACTTTCGTGAAGAGGAAGATGTGTACGATAAACTTGCAATCAGCGTCAGTGGCGATCTTCTCACCGATGTCTATCTGCAGAGCAGAAAATCCATGATTATTGAGCAGGCCGGCGGTGCCCAGGCCAAGATCAAAGAAGTAAAGATAATGGAAACAGATGTTCAGGAGTCACAGAGACATCGCGGTGCACTTGATGTCAGGACCAAATGGACAGCAACGGGCTCTGTTGGCCACTGGGGACACACTCATACCCGGCAGAATCTCTACGATGCCTATTTAACCCTGGCTGTTGTAGATGGTGCCTGGAAAATTATCAATATTGAAGTGCTGGAGGAAAAGAGAATCGACCCGTATGGGAACTCTGGTACACGTGCCAGTCAGTGATACTGCTCTGTATCTTGTTTCTAAACCAGGAGAAACTTTTATTTCTCCCAAAACCATTTACCAATAGTTATTATAAAGGAAAAAATATGGGAAATCTACGAAGAACAGCTATTGCTCTGCTGTTTGTCATGCTTGCCGTGAGCAATGCTTCTGCTAGCGAAAACGCCTCAAATCCTCTGGCAGCTGTCAACAATCTTGATCTTCGCGGCCAATATTTTGATCTGGGAGGGAGCGATCGCATTGATTTCTTTGCTGATGGGGCCTATATGGCTACCGAAAAACTCAAACTTAAATATGAACTGCATTATTGGAATACTGATGTGACTGGAACAAGTGAATATGGCCTGGAGTCATTCCATTTCAAGCCGATTTATTTCCCCACCCAGGGAAAGATGGGAGCCTGGGTGTATAAAGCGGCCGTTGGTCTTGAGTGGATAGCAAGTTTTGGCGACGAAGATAAGGGCATTGGCTCAGGGGCTGACCAACTCGCTCCATTGGCAGGTATGGCCTTTGTGCGTGACAATCTGGTACTTGTACCATTGGTGCAGCATTATACGGAATACAGTGGGCCGGATGTTAATCTAACCGCCTTTCGGCTCATAGCAATACAGTCGTTAGCAAACGCTTTCTGGGCCAAACTTGATGCCAAGATCCCTGTTGATTGGGAGAATGATAATGCTATTCCCGCAACTGCTGAGGTACAGCTCGGCAAAATGTTTACTCCTAAGCTTGGTGCATATGTGGATGGACTGGTCGGCATTGGTACCGATAGACCCTACGACTGGGGGCTCGGGTTAGGAGTACGCATGAATTTCTAAGTAAGAATGAG
>JAUVON010000232.1 GCA_030599175.1 Desulfobulbaceae bacterium
CCGTTTAACCGCCTTACCTTCGATGATTCCATGGACAGGTTTGGTACAGATCGTCCTGATATGCGTTTTGGTATGGAACTGGTTGACCTTACTGCTATTGCTGCTGAATGCAGTTTTAAGGTTTTTCGGTCAATTGCTGATAAGAAAGGGACGGTTCGGGCAATAAATGCCAAAGGATGCGCCACTTTTTCCCGCAAGGAACTTGATGTGCTGACCGACTATGCCGTCCAGTTTGGCGCCAAAGGGCTTGCCTGGGTAAAAATAAAAGAAGATGGAGAGTGGCAGTCGCCCATTGCCAAATTTTTTACTGACGAAGAGCGGGCCGAGATAACGACAGCAGTTGATGCGGTTCCCGGGGATCTGCTCTTTTTTGGCGCGGATAGTTCAAAAGTGGTTTTCCAGGTGCTCTCAGAGCTCCGTGTCGAACTTGCAAACCGTCTTGATCTGCTGAAAAAGGATGATTTTAATTTCGTCTGGATTACTGATTTTCCGCTCGTTGAATATGATGAGAAGGAAAAACGGTTTCAGGCATTGCATCATCCGTTTACAGCCCCGAAAGTGACCGATATCGATAAACTGGAGAGTGATCCGGGACAGGTGTACAGTCGTGCCTATGATCTGGTGCTCAATGGTACCGAGGTTGGCGGTGGCTCAATACGTATCCATCAGAAGGATTTACAGGAAAAGGTTCTTGATGTCCTTGGCATTGGCGAGCAGGAGGCAAATGATAAATTCGGTTTTCTCCTGCGTGCTCTGGAACTTGGAGCTCCACCCCACGGAGGTCTGGCCTTTGGACTGGACAGGCTTTTAATGCTGATTACCGGTGGTGATTCAATCCGCGATGTTATTGCCTTTCCCAAAACACAGAAGGCAACCTGTCCGCTTACTGAGGCCCCGGCAGTCGTAGCTAGAAAGCAGTTAACAGAACTGCATATTCAGCCTGACTGGAAAGAGTAGCGTAGGTCATCTTATCCTCCCCGAAACTGACGTTACTTTTCTCGGGGAGGTTCTTTTGCATAACTCTGATCAACGTATCTCTTCTTCGTCTACAGATAATTCCAGACTGTCATTGCTGTTATTCCGCCGGTTTCTCAAAACGACTTTAACATCGGGGAGGAATTCATGGAATGCATCGCCGTAAATTTCCCAGATAGTTATAAAAAGGGCAGCAATGATCGGGCCTATGATTATGCCGAGCAGGCCGAACATGGTTATACCGCCCAGGGTGCCGAAGAGGACAAAGAGGTCGTGCATTTCGGTATCTTTACCGACCAGGCGGGGGCGAGCGATATTGTCAAGATTGCCAGCTACAGCTCCGCAAATGACTGCCAGGATGATTACTCCTGTAAAATCACCTGTCAGAGCAAGAATAATCAGAGCTGGACCCCAGATAATTGCTGTACCAAAGGCAGGTATAACAGACATTACCGCCATCACTGACCCCCAGAAAACCGGTCCTTCAATAGAGGCGATCGCAAATGCAAGTCCGCAGATCGTTCCCTGCATTACTCCTATTATCAGAGACCCCTTTATTGTAGCTCGGGCTACAGAGGTAAACCTATACAGTAGTCGTTGTTCATCATGGTCATCCAGGGGCAGGAATAAGAGGATCTTTTCAAGAAGAATGTCACCCATCGTGAGAAAGTAAAACATCACATAAAGCATGATTATTGAGCTGAAAATAGCATTCATTGTCAGCTTGGTAAAGGATGACAGCGAGTCGATGAGAAAACTTGAAACGGTGCCAACCAGTTCTCCCGCTTTCTGGATGATGATATCCCTGTATGGAAGGATATTCTCATAAAACGGTATTCTTTCTAAAAAGTGAGTGACTGTTGTCGGCTCCGCGATAAAACTCTGAACCCAAGGGGTGACAGACTGTCCGACGCTGATGGCCTGTCCGACGATGATGGTGATTAGTGCCGCAAGGGGGATAAGAACAAGAAGGATTATGGAGATGACGGTAAGGATGGACGCCAGGTTTTCACGGCCGTTGAGCTTTTTGCTCAGCCAGGAATGGGCGGGACTGACCATTGCGGAAAAGAGCCCCGCCATGAAGATGGTCATCAGAAACTGATGAATCATGGTGAGAAAGAGGGCGGAAATTATAAAAACCAGACTGAGGAGTGTGGTTTTATGGACCAGTTCGCGTTTCATCTGTTCTCTATAGTTTTTGCTGACTCTAAAGTGATTTTTTTCAATGAATACTTACAATTTTAGTCAAGCTGATTGGTACATTATTGCTAAATAAGAAGAAACTCAAGGTTAAAGAAAAGAAAATGGTGATGCCGAAGAATTCTCAAAGTAACAACCGTCAGCTGGTTCGCAAGCTGCGTATAAGCTGTATAATAGGCTTTCTTGTTATTGTAATTGGAGGGGCGATATCTATACCGTTCATTTATGAGTCACAGACTCTCTGGTATAAGATTGGTGTCGACAAGACCATGTTGCGGGCAGGGCAAATTACAGGTTTACTCGCCGTAATATTGCTGTTTGTCCAAATTATCCTTGCTGTGAGAGGAAAATTTCTGCAGGAACTTTTCGGACTGCCATCCTTAATGAGGTGGCATCGTGTTAATGGTGTATTGGTTTTTGTCCTGGTTCTCTGCCACGTTACACTGGTTCTGGCTCCAGAAGGTTTTTTAAATTTGCCGATCGGTATGAAATATTGGCCTGAACTGGTTGGGTTGATACTGTTTTTGATTGTTTTTGTTATGGTTGTTTCGTCCCTGTTCAGACAACAATTGGGATTCGCCTATATTAGATGGAGAACAATTCATAAATCACTTGGGTATCTCGCTCTTGTCCTGGTTGCCATACATGTTCTTTTTGTCAGCGAATCATTTGAACATAGTATACCGAGGACGGGGCTTATTGCAGCTGTAGCAACGGTGGTGATTATTGTCTTTCGAGTTAAAACTGCTGCTCTGCAGAAGAAACGGAAACAGTAAGAGTATACAAAAATTGTTGGTAGGGCTTGTTTTTTAGGGATGCCTAATTACTGTCTTGGTAAGGTTCTGCGTAGTGTACTATTCTTAATAGCTGACGCGGAGATCTCTGTATTCTTCTATTCATCCCAGGGAGGATCTTATGAAAAGATTCAGCATGGTGTTGTTAGCTCTTTTATTCCTGATAGCAACTATTCAACCGGTGCTGGCGGCCGCTAGAGTGTGGGAATTGGATAAAGGTCATTCCAATTTTTACTTCAGTGTCGACCATATATTTTCCAAAGTACATGGCCAATTCAACGATTATTCGGGTGAAATACGTTTTGATCCGGATAACCTGGCTGAGAGCAGGTTCCATTTTGCAATAAAGACAGCGTCCGTCGATACCAATATTGCTAAAAGAGATAAGCATCTCCAGTCTGCAGATTTTTTTGATTCAGCCAAGTATCCTCTGCTTACGTTTGAATCTACAAAGATTACTGATGCTGGAAATGGGCTATATGAGGTTTTGGGCAATTTTACCGTTAAAGGACAAGCGTACGATCTGGTGCTGCCGCTCTCTTTTGCAGGCATCAAGGATCACCCGGCAGCAAAAGGAAAAGAAGTGGCAGGGTTTAATGGAAAAGTTACCATTGACCGACTTGTCCATAAAATTGGTACCGGTAAATTCTATGACCTAGGTGTGGTGGGAAAAGATGTTGAAATTTTTGTTTCCCTTGAAGCACTCAGTAGCAAATAGGTATTTTGACTCAGTTTACCTTTCATTGGTTTATCCTTGGCGGGAGTAGGCTTTTTTCCAGGGTTCCTTCTGGTGTGTATTGTAATTGGTCAAGGCTTTGTAAAAAGCCCCCACGGCCAGTTCTGCACAGTGATAATGATCCGGTGGAAGAGTCTCCAGGTACTCTATGACGTTTTCCGGAGTGAGCTGCCAGCTATCTCTGATCGTTCGTCCTTCAATAAGAAAGGATACCGCATTGCCGCAGGCGACAGTGTTTGAGCAACCATCTACCTGGAAGGTCAGCATCTGGATCTGGTTTCCCAGAACATAGAAATATATTTCAATAGTATCGCCGCAATCTCCCGTGCGCTTACCATAGCCGTCGGGTTGTTCAAGTATTCCATACCGGTCAGCCCTCGAAACCATCTTCCGGAAATTTTTTGAGTGGGAGGACTGAATCGGTTGACAAGTGTGTTCTTTCATCTGTCTCCTAGGCAACGCCTTTGCTTTCAAAGAACAATTTATACTGCATATCCTCTTTTAAGATATGATCCATAAGCCAGGTCTGGAGGTATTCGAGCAGTGCAACTGAAAGAATATTTGGGCCAATTTCAGTTGCTGAACAGAACTCCATCGTTTTCTGTATAAATTCCTCATGCAGTTTGACCTGCTGGTCTTTTTTGTCATAGCCATATTCTGACATGAGATACTCTTCAGCACGGAAATGTTCCCGGGAGTAGTCCACCATCTCTGTCAGCAGGCCTGCCAGGGTTGCGGGGGTGGTCAAAGTTTTCTGTTCGATAATTAACCGATTAATCATTGCAATCAGTTTCTTGTGCTGATCGTCCATTTCTGTGACACCGACACTGAACGTATCCTGCCAGATAATCTCTTCCATAGTATAGATGTTCTCCACCTGATAGGTAAATTGTTTAGTACCTTACGCCATAAACCCCGTCATAAAAAACAAGAAACTGAGGTTTGTATTTTGAAATTATGCTGTTACATATACTTTCAAGGTACTTATCCCGTTTACCGGGGTTGATCACTTATAAAAATACCACTCAGCTATTTCTTTACAAGGTTAAATATTACCGGGATAGGGGATGGCTCTGACAGCACAGAAATCCAATGGATCATGAGATTTATTGGATTTCTATGCTGTGGACTGCAGGGTGGTTTATCGTTCCATCAAGGTGACATAAGGTCTTTTTGTTTTCCCTGTGTAGACTTGCCGTGGTCGGGATATGCGCTGCTTATCATCCAGCAGTTCCTTCCAGTTGGCGATCC
>JAUVON010000110.1 GCA_030599175.1 Desulfobulbaceae bacterium
CGTCGTAAAAAGTCCGATCTCCTGCGTTGTAGGTTTTTGACAGACACTTGGCATACCACATGTATGACCAAGTACCTGTCAAAAACGCTACGCCTCGGATTCTACGCTTACCTGTATATCGACCTTTTTGACTTAGCCATCCGGACTTTCAAACGACCTTTTTGCGAGTTTATCAATGAAGAGTAGCACCTCTTTTCCGTTACCACTGTTCTCCTATAGGATATCTGCGCAAATGAAACTGCCTACTTCCCAGGAAATGCAAGCCCTTGATGCGTCGGCAATAAAAGACTTCTGTATCCCAGGCATCGTGCTGATGGAAAATGCCGGACTTGGTACCGTAAAAATGATCGAGCAGCAGTGCGGCTCCTGTAAAAACACTTTTGCCCTTATTTTTGTCGGTCCTGGAAATAATGGCGGTGATGGGCTGGTTATAGGAAGACACCTCCACCAGCGTGGTTGCCAGCCGATTTTCTTCTTCCTTGTCAACCCTGATACTCTTACAGGGGATGCCGCGGTTAATTTCAGGATTGTACAGAAGCTCAAGTTATCCTGTCATGTAATAGACACTCGGAATCGAATCGAAACCATCCCCGTTCTGTTAAAGGAATTAGAATCAGGGGGGCAATCCTGTTACGCAATTATTGATGCCATTTTTGGCATAGGGCTAAAGCGAAAGGTGAAATCCCATTTTTCTGATACTATCGATCTTATAAACAGAAGAGATTTTTACCGCAAATCCCCTGTCATCTCAGTTGATATTCCTTCAGGTCTGGACTCGAATACAGGCAGAGTACTTGGAACGTGTGTCAGAGCAAATTTCACCGCTACATATTGCTGTGCAAAACCTGGCCATTTTATCCATGCCGGTGAGTCATCAGTCGGTAAACTTGAGGTGATCGACATTGGTATTCCACCGGAAACTTTACAACGAGCTAATATTAAAACTGAACTGTCCACAAAGGATGGTATTAGAGAGATGGCAAGCGGACTCAGCCGCAACAAAGGGTCTCATAAGGGAGACCATGGACATTTGCTTATTCTTGCCGGCTCTTCCGGCAAAACAGGCGCTGCCATTTTAGCGGCTAAAGGTGGGTTGAGAGCCGGTGCCGGACTTGTAAGCCTCCTAGCTCCGCATAACCTCAATTCAATATATGAGATCTCTCTGATCGAGGCAATGACCATCCCTCTTTCGCTGAGCAGTGATTTTTTTCAATATGATGATATTGATATGATTTTGCAAAATTTGTCTGGTAAAGATGCACTGGTAATCGGGCCCGGCCTTGGCACCGAAGAAAGCACCCAACGCCTGGTACTGCAATTATATCATGATGCAAACTGCCCGCTGATATTCGATGCCGATGGTTTGAATATACTCGCCTTATGCTCTGACCGGGTAGGAACGCCGGCTGCACCTCGAGTATTCACACCCCATCCGGGTGAAATCAGCAGACTTATCGATAAATCCACTACTGAAGTTCAAAATAATCGTTTGGAAGCTGCAAATGCAGCCTGTCAGCTTTTTAAAAATCCAGTTCATGATATAATAGTAGTACTCAAAGGAGCAGGAACCTTGATTACCACTGGTGATGGTTCCACCGTTATCAATACAACTGGTAATCCGGGGATGGCTACAGGAGGCATGGGGGATGTTCTCAGCGGAATTATTGGCGCACTCGTCTGTCAGGGAATGTCAGTTCGCGATGCCTCTATTGCAGGTGTTTACCTGCATGGACAGGCAGGAGATGATCTCTTTAAATTATATGGTGCCGGATATTCAGCAGGGGAACTTGCTGACAGGATACCAGTTGCCCATAAAGAACTTTTAGCCGGGAGATAAACTATGCTTAATGGTTCAGACATCATGACACGATCTGTTATAACTGTTACAAAAGAAACCACGGTCAAAGAGCTGGCTACTATTCTAACCAGTCATAACATAAGTGGAGCAGTGGTTGTCGACAGTGAAAACAAGGTAATTGGTGTGGTTACCGGGAGTGATCTGATTTTTCAGAATAAAAAACTGCACATTCCGTCAGTAGTGGCTATTCTCGATTCCTACTTTTTCCTGGAAAGTCCTGAAAAAATGGGATTGGAAATGCAAAAAATGGCTGGTGCCACTGTTGGCGACATCTTTTCAAAAGACACAATAACTGTACAGGAAGACTCAACAATTGCCGAAATTGCAACAATAATGTCAGAGAAGCATATACACACCCTGCCGGTGTTAAAGGATGATACTCTCGTAGGAGTAATAGGAAAAAAAGACATCATAAAAACCATTGCAACAGGGGCCGATACAGGGCCTACCACTTGATTGGTTCCTGTCCGGTCTTTTCAAGATAGTTGTTGCATTTAACAAATACACCGGATCCAAGAAACCCCCTGTGGGCTGAGAGTGGAGAGGGGTGACTTGTCGCCAGGATCAGATGTTTTTTCTGATCAATGAGGGGCATTTTCTTTTGCGCAAATGCTCCCCATAGCATGAAAACCACATGGTTTTTTTTCAAAGAGATAGTTTCAATTATGCTGTCGGTCAGCTTATTCCAGCCAAGTGCAGCATGGGAATTCGGGCGTTTGGCAACCACTGTTAAACTGGCATTGATCATAAGCACACCCTGTACAGCCCATCGGGTCAGCTCACTGTCGGAGCTGACATTCTCACCACTATAAAGAGACCGATTTACTTCCTGCAGTATGTTTCTGAGTGATGGCGGTATTGGTATCCCCTTTTTAACTGAAAAACACAAGCCATGGGCCTCGGGCCCCTTCCCCGGATGTTCGTTAAAGTAAGGATCCTGTCCTATTATCACAACTTTGGTATCTGCAAGGCTTGTCTGTCTCATTGAAGCAAACACATTTTCCCGGGCAGGAAAGACCTTCGCGTTCCCTTGAACCGCCTCATACGCTTTTCGTACAAGCTCCTTATGATATCCCTGCTGCATCGCAGGTACATTATCTTCCCAGAGCTGCGTTCGTGTTTCTTTCTCTTCTGGCGAGCTATCCCCGCTATCCTTATATATGTTTGTCATTTCATTGCGGTACTACTTTCAGCACAGTGGTGTAATTCCCGTCCCGGGAGGCTGAGTGGCATAAAGATTATGTGTCTTTATATATTCAATTACTTTTTCCGGTATTGTTCCTAATGTTACCTGGTTAGTGCTTACGTTTTTTCTTATACCTGTTGAAGAGAGATCTGCGGGAGTCTTCTTCAGAAAACAGATGTCCTTGTTGCCCTTTGATCCAACCCAAACGGATTTATTTGTATTCTTATAACGAAGGCAATCTGCAAGATTGGCCAATTCTTTCTCATCAATCCCTTCTCTTTTTGAAACGATAAGGGAAACAAGTTGTACTATTTCTCGATAGGATTTCCAGGTGAGGATATCAAGAAAGGCATCGACCCCTATTATGAAATAGAACGTAGACTCCTTCCCTTTTCCAGACTGCAACGCCTTAATAGTGTCTACAGTATAAGATGGTCTAGGCAGTTCGCCTTCTATTGGACTGCATTCAAAGAAAGCAGATGCTTCACAGGCAATTTCGAGCATCCGGAGACGATGTTCAAATGAGGTTATCTCTGTTTGCCTTTTGTGTGGAGGAACAGCTGCCGGAATAAAGAGTATTTTGGTCAGACCATATTCTCTTCGAGCTGCTTCAGCTAACTCTAGGTGGCTGGTATGTACAGGATCAAATGTCCCCCCCAATATGCCGACTTTTTGTTTCAATTCCGGACCTGACCCTGCCCATAAACCACAAATTTTCGGGTGGTCAGTTCCTTCAGACCCATTGGTCCATAGGCGTGCAGTTTAGTGGTGCTGATTCCTATCTCTGCACCAAGTCCTAATTGACCTCCATCATTGAACCTTGTAGATGCATTCACCATTACAGCTGAGGCATCAATTTCAGCCACAAATCTCTGGGCCGTGGTGTAATTTTCAGTGAGAATTGACTCAGTATGTTGAGAGCTGTATTGCCTGATATAATCCTTTGCTCCTTCAAAATTATCGACAACCTTAATACATAATATCAGATCAAGAAATTCAGTTCCCCAGTTATCTTCACTGGCGGTCTTCACTAGAGAAGAAATGGCAGCACTCTTTCTACAGCCCAGCATTTCAACATGTTTTCTATTGAGTTCTTCTGCAATTACCGGTAAGAATTCCCCGGCAATGTCCTTATGGATGAGGAGCCCCTCCAGGGCATTGCATACTCCGGGACGATCCGTTTTTGAATTAATGATTACCGGCACTGCCTTTTCAAGATCAGCATCTTTATCTACGTAGATATGACAGACACCTTTATAATGTTTGAGTACGGGAATGTTGGAGTTTTTCGTTACAAACCGTATCAACCCTTCACCGCCTCGTGGAATAACGAGATCGATCTGATCTTCCAGGGTCAGTAGATGGTTTACTGCCTGGCGGTCAGTTACCGGAATAACCTGAACAACATTCGTATCAATTTGCTGGCTATCCAGGGCTGTTTGTAAAATGGTGGCAAGTGCAATATTAGAATTAATCGCCTCGGAACCTCCCCGTAGAATCACCGCATTACCTGCTTTTAAGCAGAGAGCTGCTGCATCAATTGTGACGTTGGGTCTGGATTCATAGATCATCGCGACAACACCCAGCGGTACAGACATCCTTCCTACCATTAACCCATTGGGCCGCTTGACAAGACTGTCTATTTTACCGACTGGATCAGGCAAGGCACAGATCTCCTTCAAACCTGATACCATTGAGTCGATAACATCATCGGTGAGAGTCAATCTGTCGAGCATTGCTGCTGAGAGACCGGCTTTTTTGCCAGAATCAATATCTTTTTTGTTTTCCTCTTGAATAAAGTCCTTTTTTTCAAGCAGTAACCTCGCCACATTCAGTAATACACGATTTTTTTTCTCCGAGGAAACCGACATAAGAGAGAAAGAACCTCTTTTAGCCTTTACTGCCAGATCAGTTATAGTATCTTCGAGTATCATTGCTCTCCTTGATCATTGCTGAATTATTATAAACTCTTTAAAATCAGTACAGAGCGATCAGATGGCTAAGTCCGATAAGCGTAGACTCCACTTTGCTCATTCATGGGAGTGTGCTATTCTTCCTCCTCATCCAGAATTTCCACCAGCTTCTCAGTTAAATAATCAATGCCATAACCGGTCTCAGCTGAAATAGTTATAACATTTCGGTTAAAATTGGAAAAATGTTTTTCCAATTTGACCTTTTCTTCTTTATCAACCAGATCATATTTATTCAAAACTATAACCTGGGTTCGTGTTACCAGTTCTTTTTTATAATATTCAAGTTCCCGGGCAATAGTATCATAGTTCTCTTCACTTTTTTCATCAGACATATCAATAACATGAATGAGGATACGTGTTCGTTCAATATGCCTGAGAAATTTATGCCCAAGCCCGACACCTTTATGAGCACCCTCGACCAGACCTGGAATATCGGCAATAATACAGGGGTCATGGTATTTGAATTGCAGCACTCCCAGCTGGGGCTCCAGGGTTGTAAACGGATAGCTGGCAATTTTTGGATTGGCTGCCGATAACCTTGACAACAATGTGGATTTTCCTGCATTGGGAAGCCCGACCAGTCCGACATCTGCAATAAGCTTTAATTCGATTTTCAGCCATGTTTCTTCTCCCACTTTCCCCTTTGTTGCAATCCTTGGAGTCCGATTGGCACCGCTGGCAAAACGCGGATTTCCAAACCCTCCCTTACCTCCTTTTGCAGCAATGAATTCGTCGCCGTCTGCTGTAAGATCAATTACTATCTTATCAGTCTCACTTTCTTTTATAATGGAGCCGACAGGAACATGCATAAGACAGTCTTTTCCTTTCCGCCCATGCATATCTTTCCCCTTGCCATGCTCTCCTCTCTCGGCCTTGAAATGCGACTTAAAACGAAAATCAATCAGAGAGGTCAGAGATTGACTCGCACGAATAATAACATTTCCTCCCCGTCCACCATCTCCACCATTTGGACCACCCCGGGGTACGAACTTTTCACGACGGAAACTTACACAACCATTTCCTCCGTCACCACCTTTAACAAAAAACTTGGCCTCATCTATAAATCCCATACCCCGGCACCTTTTACCATTGATCAAAAAAAAACTCGGCCTTCAATAATACATTGAGGCCGAGTTAAATCTGGAAGCTGGATTGCTCATTACAACCCAGCAGAAAATATAAAAGTATTAATCAGGCAGCAGGATAGACGCTGACTCTCTTCCTGTTTTTACCAAAATCTTCAAAAGTAACAACACCGTCTACCTTTGCAAACAACGTATAATCACGACCACAACCAACATTTGTGCCGGGATGGATTTTAGTACCAAGCTGTCTTACGAGTATATTCCCCGCCTTTACGATCTGTCCGCCAAAACGTTTTACACCCCGCCTCTGACCGTTACTGTCGCGACCATTCCTCGAACTACCACCCGCTTTTTTATGAGCCATCTTCTACTCCTTTATGAACGATACCAGTTCTTACCCGATCATTTTTTTATTCAATATTTTTTCTAAACTATACGCTTATCTGTTCAATTTTCAGAGCAGTAAATGATTGTCTATGGCCTTTTTTAAGACGATACCCTTTGCGCCTTTTCTTTTTAAAGACAATAACTTTCTTTCCTTTTCCCTGTTCAGCGATGATGGCTGTCACCTTGGCATTATCCAAAACAGGTCGTCCGATTTTAACCTCTTCTCCATCAACAATCATAAGCACATCATTTAAATCGACACTGTCTCCAACATTTCCTTCAAGCTTTTCAACACGAACCTGGTCACCATTGGCAACCTGATACTGTTTTCCACCTGTGCGTACTATTGCATACATTATATAAACCTCTTAGAGTAATTTCTTCAAAAGCAAAAATAAAAAAATCAATACAAGAACACACCAATCGAATCTTTTTCCAAACGATTGTCAATATAAATCGAACAATATCCTTATTTCAGCCTGTATAATTGACAACAAAAAACCTTAACCGTTACTCAATTACAGAAAATCAGATAAACAGAACAGTGAAAAAGAGTGGTTGTTACCCGGGATACTCAAGCCGTGCTTTTTCTTTTTCCTGACGAATGGCACAGGCCCGTGTAAATGCAGGTTTTTTCCCATGCTTTGCAATGGAAACAGAGGTTTTTCCCTGTTTTCCCTGATGGGTAACCCAGCTCACCTCATATCTATTGAGCTTTTCATTCAGTCGCACCCCTACCACCCCGGTTCCGGAATTACTTACGGTCACCATATGTTTATTAGTACGCACCTTGCCCAATTTTTTCTCAATCTTATCACGCCAGGAAATAGCAGATAACAGACTGGAATAACGCCCACCGCATTTTTTGTCTGAGAAAAATTTTGAATGCGTTTTTCCTAAAAATCTAACCCTCACATACCAGCCATGGGTTCTTTTTGACTCCTGGTCGATTCTTGCTATATCTTTATGTTTTTCCAGAAGAAGTTTTTGTTTCTTTTCGTCTTCCATAACCAATCCTCAATTATGTTTTGATTTTTATTAAAATCAGGCTTACTTAGTACCTTACTCCTGAACTTCTGTTATAAAAAACAAGAGATAAGCGTAGACTTCGAACCAAGGAGTATATTTTGAAATTATGCTATTCCATTTACTTTCAAGGTACTTATCCAGCGAGACTGAAAGTTTTCCGACTAGTCGGGTTAGTAACTTACTCCTGAATCACTTGTTCTTTAAAAAATATTTTTTATGTCAAATTGCTGAAAACTACTGCCAAGGTAGTTATCCTGACGTGTTTCCCCTTTGCCGGGGACTATGTCTGATAATGGGTATAATATCCCGATGTCTTTGATTACACCTTTCGAATTAACTACTTAGAGCAAAGAAGCGTTAGGGTAAATAATTCAAATGACAACCGCGTACCAATACAAGTAAGCACTTTTAATGGAAAGACAAAACCTGACAACAGTTTCCAGCAGAACTTTGTAGTTACTCAATAATACAAAGTCAACTGTTTTTCAATACAACTGACAAAAAAGTTATTGAATTTTCAGTATCCCCAGATAACTTCTTTTCAATTCTAACACCCATGAAATGATTTTCACAACGATGACA
>JAUVON010000134.1 GCA_030599175.1 Desulfobulbaceae bacterium
CCGAGTGTTGCCAATATACCCGCATAAACTTCGATATTGAGTGAGATTCCTGCTAGATTCACGCGCAGTTGTTCCAGTACACCGTTTGGCCTTACATCATCAACCATTTGGTTGAGTTTGTCTTGTTGACCGATTGGCAGAGCAATTATACGCGCACCCTCAGCCTTTGAAGGATTTACAGCCCCCCCTTCAAAAGCCCCCCAGGCCACAGTATCAGTAGGCTTATACAACAGTTTAGAGCCCATAATTCCTGGAATTACAATAATAGGGTTACGATCCGGATGATGATAGCCGGCTGATTTATTATAAATAATAGCTATATCAGGTTCGTGTTGGATGATTCCACACCCTGATAAATTAACAAAAATTAAAATAGCGGCAGAGAATATAACGAACTGATTAAAAAAGGTACATGAGGTATTGATTTTTTGCATTTTCTCTGATCGTCTTCCCATAATGTGAAGTCGGTCGTCAATAGTGGTGATAAATGATCTCTGCCATAGATGACCTGCTTATCACTTTGAAAGACAACAATTACTGTTCAACGACAATTATTCTCGCCTGTTGGTAATAGAAAAATGGTGCTTGCAATAAAGAGTTAAACACCAGGCCATTTATTCCGTTGGAAGGTGCGATTTTTCAAACGATAGAAGACAAATCATATACATCATCTCAAAATTTACAATTGACGATACGTACAGCAATGTATAAGATAGACAATCATTGTATATCATAATATGAGGTAAAAAAGAATGGAAAAATTACTCAAAATAAAAGAAGCAGCCGCTTTTTTAAATGTCTCAGAAATGTCCCTCCGGCGGTGGACCAATAATGGTAAGCTGAAATGCTACCGATTGGGTGGGAAAAATGAGCGAAGATTTACCAAACAGGATCTGGAAAACTTACTTCGGCCAGGCGATAATAGCGTACCCCTTGGTATCAGCGATACTGCAGTGAAGGATTCTTCCCATATCGCCCATTTTTATAAAAATACTGACGAGAGTATAGTGGAAGGTATTGGTTTTTTGAGCAGTGGACTGTCTCGTGGTGAATCCATACTGATTATATCCACTGACCAAAGATCATCACAGATTCTTGCTGGTCTCAACGACCTCGGGTTCCCCATGGATAAACTCAGAGGCGACGGTCTGGTTGTTGTCAGTGATGGCCATTACAATCTTAACGAACAGCTCCAATATATGACCGGTATTATCACAAACTTCCCAGAAGATAAAGGGTTCAGGCTTCTTGGCGACATGACTTGGGCCGTTAAAAAGGGATGGAGCCTGGACGACATAGACAAGCTTGAAACCAAGACCAATCAGGTATTGACCGGCAATAAAAAACTTTTCCTCTGCCAATACGACCTGGCACATTTTGGGGCGGACGGCGCCATGATGGCTTTTGATACCCATGGCCTGACTATTTACCGGGGGAAGGTAAAAAAGAGCCCCTATTTTCTGGGCGACTGTAAAGAAGCATGACAACTGAAAGGAGAATATAAATGAGTGCATTATTATCAGAAAAAGACGCCACCGGAAAAGCAAAACAGGTATTCGATGAAATTCAGGACACGTTTGGCATGGTGCCGAATTTTTTCAAGGCCCAGGCTGCAGTAGATCCGGAATGGCTTGAAATTAACTGGCAGCGGCAAAAGCTGATCATGCTTACCGAGGGAGGCTTGGACCGAAAGACCAAAGAGATAATTGCTCTGGTCGTCTCCATGGTAAATCACTGTGAATACTGCTCGCTTGCTCATGAAAGCATGGCCAGGATGGTTGGCACAAGCCAGGAAGAGATAGACGAGGTTAAGATGGTCGTTGAATTATTCAGCAGCTTTAATGTCATTGCAGATTCTTTGAAAATACCTTGTGATATTCTACCTCCACCTGAAACAGAATAAAAATGCTTAAGTTGCAGGCCGTTCCTGCATTTGAAAACCCTCCCATCGACTGAGTCGTTTTTCATAATCGGTGACTGCACTTATGAGTGTTCAAAAATTTTTGCTATGGCAGGTGCTATAGGTGATTTGAATATTTTTGATTCTGTCCCAGAGAGGTATTTTACATGACAACCTATCGTTGCCCGGTGTGCGGCTACCTGCATACCGGGAATATTGACTTTCATTTTTGCCCGGTGTGCAACACGCCTGCCAGGATCTTTATCCATGATACCGGCGCTGACAACTTTGGCAGCTGGGATGTGAACACCAGACAGATGATCAGATCCATGGCGGAAACAGGATCCTATTATATGGAGGGAAAAGGAACGACAAGGACATTTCTGGGGATGGATGATTTAATCTTTATGCCTGCCCAGATAGACACTTTGCCCCTCGGCGATGAGGTGGAAATTAACTCAAAAGTTATTCTCGGCAAAACAGCCAGGCAGCCGGTCCTGCTCCAGGCTCCGATTTTAAATGCGGCAATGTCCTATGGCGCCCTGAGTAAAGAGGCTAAGATGGCGCTTGCCCTTGGTTCCTCTATAGCCGGTACCATCGCTAATAGCGGTGAGGGTGGGATGCTGGATGAGGAGAGGGAACTAGCAGAGCATATTACCCTGCAGTACTCCACCGGTCGGTTCGGCATCAGCGATGAGCGGTTGCAACAGGCAGATATGATTGAGATTAAAATCTCTCAGGGAGCAAAACCCGGCATGGGGGGTAAACTTCCCGGGGCAAAGGTTACAGCAGAAATTGCCGCTGTTCGTCAGATACCGCAGGGGAAAATGGCTCAATCACCGGCGGTACATCAGGACATTAAAAACGCAAAAGATCTTTCTGAAAAAATCCTGCACCTGCGCAAGATGACAGCTGGAAAACCGGTGTCTTTGAAATTTGTTGGTGGACATCTGGATAATGATCTTGAAGCTATTTTCAGCCAGGAAAATATCCCCGATGTGCTGGTCATTGATGGCGGTGAGGGCGGCACCGGGGCTGCTCCTGTCACAGTGAAAGATCATGTCGGGCTGCCGCTTATTTACTCCCTGCCCCGCATAAGCGATTTTCTGGACCGAAACGGTCTTCGCGAACAGGTCACTTTTATTGCCGCAGGCGGCATTCGGCATCCGGGAGACATTGCTAAAGCAATCGCCCTTGGTGCGGATGGTGTATACATGGCCGGGGCACTGAAAATTGCGCTTGGCTGCACCTATCTTCGCCAATGTCACCTTGGCAACTGTCCATATGGCATTGCAACTCAAGACGGAAAACTTCGAAAACGGCTTGATGTTAAACAGGCAGGTATCCGGGTTGCAAATTTTATAACTGCCGCCACCGAGGAGGTGAAATCTATTGCCCGCATCTGTGGCAAATCATCAGTCGATGATCTCAGCAGGGATGATCTTGTCTCTCTTGACCCTGAACTATCAAGAATAACCGGTATACCTATGGCCTAAGGAAATTATATGAATCCTCTAATTGCATCTGTTCTTGCAACAATGTTTGTTATCATAGGTGGTGTAACGGTCTTAATCATGCTGGAAATGACCGGCAAGACAAGGGATAATGCCGGAAAAACCGGATTGATACTTGCCCATAGGATCCTCGGCTATCTGTTTCTTTCTCTCTTTGGGTTTATGCTTTTTTTCATGATCCGTAAAGTGGCCGGTTTCCAGGAAGAATTGACTGCCCGCGCCGTGTTCCACATTGTCCTGGCTTTAAGCCTTGTTCCCTTAATATTGGTCAAAGTGCTGGTAGTTAGACGACTTCCTCAACTGAGTGAAAAGCTGCCGCTATTAGGCATTGCCATTTTCATGCTCTCCTTTGGCTTGACCGGAATTACAGCAGGGTACTATGTTCTGCATCGCTCAAATCTCACCTATACTACTCTTTCAGCACAGGATAATGATGTCTTGAACATGGAACTCGGCAAAGCAATCATGAACAAAAAATGCAGTAAATGCCACAGCCTTGAACGAGTATACCGCGCCTATAAAAGTGACGATGGTTGGGCTGGAACCGTTAACAAAATGGCACTGCTGGACTCACCAAATATAACGACTTTTGATGTGAAGCAGGTACTCAATTATCTGATCGAGCAGCAGAAAGAAAGGCAGGCAAAGAACCCCGCAGGGCTTGAAGACGATGTTGGCAAGAGCCTTGTCTCCAGCAAATGCAGTGTCTGTCATAATCTGGACAGAGTTTTCGGGGCCAGGAAAAATGAAAAGCAGTGGACAACCACTGTCGGCCGAATGGTTACCACCATGGACGAACCTGACTTCCTCTCTGAACAGGAAAAATCAGATATCATCGCCTTTTTAAGCAGGAGAGAAGCGATAGAGTAAGACTCCGAGGACAGACGTAGATTAGCGCCTGTCCATGGATGAGATTTTTTGCTCTAACATCCATGAAATGAATTTCACAGCGATGACACCGCTTTGCTGTTATGAAAGTAATGTAACCGGGACTTGGGGAGCAACATGACTTTCATACACCCTTCGTCATCAAATTTTTTCCTCATCGTTTTCATCCAACTTGGAGTCTTTTACCCTTAAGACCTGGCCAACTTTTAATTTGTGAGATGCAGTCAATACATCTTTATTTAATTCATAGATCTTTTTCCAACTCTGGACATCACCAAACAACTTTTGAGCAATCGTGCTGAGAGAGTCACCAAATTGTACCGTATAAGTTCCGTCCTCATTCAAAACGGGTAAGAAAGTAGACGAACCAGGTGGCACAAGAACATCCCCCGCCTCTGTTAAAGTTGGAATGGTCAATGTTATTCCGACTCGCAGTCTGTCGGGATTATTTTTAAGTTGGTTCTTATTAGCCTTTGCTATGGCCGGCCATTTCGAGAATGTACCATATACCTTCATGGAAATGAGTCCAAGAGTATCACCGGATTGCACGGTATAAACATGTTCAGCAAATTTTTCCCGGCTGAACAATTCAACTCCGGATCCTTCCTGTTTTTCAATCACCGGGATTGATTGTTGCGACTGTTCAGGATAATCCTGCACCGAAGGTAAGCTTTCTTTTTGATCAATCCCGATACTCCGTATAGCGGGGTTCTGCTGTTTATCCTCCAACTCTTCAAACAGCACACGTTTTTTGGGTTGCTCAACCTTCCTGCTTGCCGACAGTCTCACCGGGTCTTTTACTGCAGGGCGTTCTTCCTTTTCAGGCGATATAACTTGCAGCACATTTTTCTTCTTCAGCTGTGTAAAATTAAGCTTATCAGTGTAAAACAATCCAACTCCAACCATAAGCAGCGGGAGGAAAAAACAAACCAGCAGGAGTCTCGGGCCCTTTGATTTCCTTGTTTTATAAGGCGTTGCCTGCGAAGAGGATTGCTTCACCGGCCTGTTGATTCTCCTTTTGTCCCTCTGTTGTAAGGCCCAGATTAGTGCCACGGCATCATCAATCCGCCTGAATGCTGCAGGAAGCTCCGGATAATCAACGGCAATATTTTCTACTTCCTTATATTTCGCCCTGGCCTCCTCGAGTTTTCTCTCTCTTTCAAGACGGCCTGCCTCGCGGAAATATTTTTCTGCCTGTTCAATCAGAGCGGAAAGCTGTTGGCCAAGTATCTCCCTGTCATCTTTCTCCAATCCTGATGCTGATTCCTGAAAAAGTTGGCTGGCATCAATTATATTTTTTTGTCGAATTTTTTCTCGAACCATATCTGCTGTCTCTTCTGCACGCAGAGATTTTCGTGGCAAATCGACATGTTGCTTATTGCTTGTTGTTGACATCTCTTACAATATAATAAGTTATGGGTAATCACTTTTAGACGCAGTTGCGGGAACTCAAAGCCTCTGAACTCCATCAATATTATCATCTCACTAAAGCAATTTGGAAGTCAACAGCTTTTCACCATATATCTATAGAAAGTGTTGCACTGCGATGAATTCCTGGCAGGAAACAGACAGGAGAGTGGAAAAAATTAAGGAAGGGGAATAGAAAGGCAGATCCACTTGTCATAACGTTGACCTGCCGCTTATCTGGATAATGAAATTATGATTATTTCGTCCAGACCTCAGGTTCATAGGAGCCTGGATTGCAATATTCTATCCTGTAAGGCTCAATAACAATGACAGAATAATTTGGATCATCGGGTCCATCAAAAATTGGAGCGAGCATATCGTTCCAGAACCCATGACGCTCTTCTTTATCCCTGGTTACCCGGGCTTGCCCTTGAATCTGCAAATATGGCTGCATTTCCTGAAGACTGGTAACACCGCAGGTCAGATGAACATTAGGATTGTTCTCGATCTGCTTCACTTTGCGCGATTCGACAAAGGTTCCGCATCGAATCACTAAATTTCCATCCCCAACGGTTACCACATATCGAACCCAAGGATTATTTTGCTCTGTTACTGTAGCCAAGGCTGCAAGCTGTGGTTTATGAACAATATCAAGAATGCGCTGTTGTAGATCCACCATTTTAAATTCTCCTTGTTGAGTTTCTTCCTAGCACCTTACCTTTACTGATAAACTCGTAAAAACTTAAATTCTTTGCTATTCCGTCGTCCCCGCGTAGGCGGGAATGACGACGCGGGGGAATTTTTACGATGCCATCTTTACTGATAAAGCAGATTTTACATCACGCCGAAAGTTTAATCATTTTTCCAACAGTGCACAAAAAAAATCTTGCTCCGATAACAAAATCACGATAGCGTACTTTGGTTATTGATAACCGGCATAGTGAGGGGGAAAAAATGAAAACTATAGATTGGCAGGATTTTGAAAAAGTCGAATTACGTGTTGGCAGGATCATAGAAGCCGAAATATTCAAAGAGGCTCGTACACCTGCATATGTTCTTCAAGTGGATTTTGGTGAAAAGATCGGCATAAAAAAATCAACCGCACAGGTTACTGACCTTTATATGGCAGAAGAACTGGTTGGAAAGCTGATTGTCGGGGTGGTCAATTTTCCACCAAAGCAGATCGGCCCACACATGTCAGAGTGCCTTATCACCGGTTTTCATAACAGGGATGGCGCAGTAGCCCTGTGTATACCTGACAAGGATGTCCCTCTTGGAGCAAAATTGTGTTGAGATAAAACATGGTTCCTGATCTCGACATGCAAATCAACCCATATTTCTCGAGAACAACACTTTCCACGTTTGAATATCATCTTCAGACTTTGTAGGTATTGGTGTATGTATTGCTTTAAGCGATGAAAACTTTATTTTACTGATCGGCAACCTGGTTTCACGCACTAAAGAGTCTCTTATCGACTCTGGTAGAATTTTATATGCCAGACTTAAGTGAGGATCGAGTGTAAACGACAAGGAAAAAAAATAGCTTTTGAATAACTTCGACAAATATGACAGATCTTTTGAGTCTTTC
>JAUVON010000059.1 GCA_030599175.1 Desulfobulbaceae bacterium
AAGGATGTTCCCGATTACTGCCGGGGAAAGAGTATTTGAAAATAAACAAGGGAGTCAGATTGTGAACGATGTCATAAAACTGTTAAAGTCTCACCGCTCTATTCGTAAATATTCAGACAGGGAAGTTGACCAGAAAGTGCTGGAAACTCTTATCGAGGCCGGTCAGAGTGCTGCTACATCAAGTTTTATTCAGGCATGTACTGTTATTAGAGTGGCTGACCCGGAGTCCAGGAAGAAACTCTGTGAATGTGCAGCGGGTCAGGAGTATGTTGTAAAAGCACCGGTGTTCCTTGTTTTCTGCGCCGATATGCAGCGGCATCAGCTTGCCTGCGAAATGCACAAAGCCCATATGTTGACCGGTTATACTGAACAGTTTTTGACGGCATCGCTGGACTGTGCCCTATTTGCTCAGAATGTGCTTGTTGGAGCAGAATCCATGGGGCTTGGAGGTTGTTATATTGGTGCTATACGGAACCGGATTGGGGAGGTTGATAAACTCCTGGGACTGCCGGAATTTGTTTATCCTCTCTTTGGTCTCTGTCTTGGTTATCCTGCACAGGATCCTGAAGTTAAACCGAGACTTCCTTTATCGATTGTCTTTAAACAAGAGCGATATAGTGACGACGTGGATACTGCTCTTATCAGAGAGTATGATGAGACTGTTCGCAGGTATTACAAGACCCGAATAGGGGGTGTCAAGGATAACTCATGGAGTGAGCAGATTTCTGAAATGCTGGTCAAAGAATCGCGTCCTCATATGCTCTCCTTCCTGCAATCAAAAGGATACCTGTTGAAATAGCAGACGAATGTAATGAACAGTTTTCAAACAGGAAGGCAAAGGAATATCACCAGATGATCCGCAATTTTATTGATGGCAATGAAGCGATAGCAAGGGGTGCAGTCCTTGCCGGATGTCAGCTGTTTGCAGGTTATCCAATTACTCCTGCAACAACAATTTACCAGCAGATGCTGCGTTTACTCCCTGCCAAAGGGGGGATCTGTCTCCAGGGAGAAGATGAAATCGCCTCCATTGGTTTCTGCCTCGGGGCTTCCATGGCTGGTCTCAAGACAATGACGGCAACCTCCGGGCCTGGAATCAGTCTTTACAGTGAACAGATTTCTTTTGCCATAGGAGGTGAAATCCCTCTGGTCATTGTTGATGTTCAGCGACTTGGACCTTCGACAGGGTCGGCAACTAAAGGCGCTGATGGCGATATCCAGTTTATGCGCTGGGGCTGCAGCGGGGGGTTGCCTGTTATTGTTCTTGCCCCGGTTGATGTCGGTGATTGTTTTACACTGACCATGCATGCATTTAATCTTGCCGAAAAATATCGTTGTCCCGTTTTTATCGCCTCAAACAAAGAAATAGGGATGACCTGTGAATCCATCGACCTCGATTCTCTGGCTACGCCTGAGCCGCTTACTCGCGAGTACTGTCCTTCGGGTCAGTCTTATCTGCCGTTCAAAGTAGAATCCGCAGCAATGGTACCCTCTTTTTTACCGATTGGCGGGAATAGACTGGTACGGCAGACCTCATCAACTCATGGCCCGGAAGGGTACATTACCGCTGATACTGAAATTATAGGGGTGGCCATCGATCGCCTTGAAAAGAAGCTGGTAACTGCTGTGGACAATTTTACCTTTTTCGAACTTGATTCTGATCCACGGGCTGAGACTCTGCTGATAGTCTACGGGGTTACAGCACGAGCAGCTAAAACCGCTGTTGAGCAGATTAGAAATGGAGGGAAAGAGA
Organism: Desulfobulbaceae bacterium; assembly: GCA_030599175.1. Taxonomy (GTDB): domain Bacteria; phylum Desulfobacterota; class Desulfobulbia; order Desulfobulbales; family Desulfocapsaceae; genus Desulfomarina. The sequence continues at coordinate 1,754 of JAUVON010000059.1, forward strand.
TTTCATTGCTGATTCTGAAAACTTTATACCCTGTTCCGGAAGATTTTCTCAAACGCTGTTTAAGCAAGGCGAAGCGGGTGGTGGTGGTTGAGATGAACCTCGGCCAATACGTCAGGGAGATTGAAAGGCTTGTTGATGAGCAACCTGTCATCCATTACGGCAGGATGGATGGAGAGCTTATCTGCCCTGAAACAATCAGGGAGGTAATTGGCTTATGACTACTCTTCTTAACAGAGAAAGGCCGCCTGTATTTTGTCCTGGTTGCTCCCACGAGAAGATTGTCCGTGTTCTTGATAATGCCCTGCAACAGCTTGGATTGAGCGGAGAGCAGGTTGTAATTGTCACAGATATCGGCTGTGCCGGACTGTTTGATACTTTTTTTAACACTCACGCCTTTCATGGTTTGCATGGACGTGCGCTCACTTATGCAACCGGCCTGAAAATGGCTGATCCGGAGTTGACGGTTATCACCATTATGGGCGATGGCGGTCTGGGAATTGGCGGGGCACATTTTTTGAGCAGCTGCCGTCGGAACCTTGATATAAACCTGCTGATACTCAATAACTTTAACTATGGTATGACGGGAGGGCAGTGTTCTGTAACCACACCTGTTGAAGCCGCTACCTCTTCTGGCTTTTTGAATCAGCTGGAGCCTCCACTTGATATCTGCCGAATCGGTGTGGCGGCGGGGGCTCCCTGGGTGGGCAGGGCAATGGCGACAGACGGAGAGTTGTCTGCACAAATCGCGGAAGCAGTGTTCTACCAGGGTTTTTCCATGATCGATATATGGGGGGTGTGTCCAGGCCGTTACAGCAAGAGGAATAAGATTTCGCTCAAGCAGATCGAAAAGGAAATGTCTCTCCTGCCTGCAGCTAGCGGCATAGTCCCTGCAAATGAGCGTCAAGAGTTCGGCAGCCACTATCGAAGCCTTGCCGCACAGGTTCAGCACCCGGGTTCTGTGTCTGGAATAAACTCAATCTTCTCGCCACCGGTCCGTGACCGCTGCAATATCCTGCTGCTCGGGACTGCAGGTCAACGCATCAACACCGCAGGCGAAATTCTATGTCTCTCAGCAATGAGTGCAGGCATGCATGTCACCCAGAAAAACGACTATCCTATCACTGTTCTTCGCGGACATTCGGTCAGTGAGGTTATATTCAGCCGTTCACCTGTCGGTTATACGGGTATAAAAAAACCTCATATAGTTATTGCACTTTCAGCTGAAGGTGTTGCACGCAGGAAGAATGTGTTTTCATTGCTCGATACTGACAGCCTGATAATTGCGGCTGATAACCTGGAAATACCAGAGAACAACGCAAGAACAATCAAGATTGATTTCAAAGCACTGGGAATTTCAACACCTGATCGGGCGCTCGCTTCCTTGAAGGTGCTTGCCGGAGAAGGTTACGCTATTACTGAAGAGATGCTTTATGCAGGTTTGGCAAATCGCTTCACAGGGAAACAGCTGAATGAAGCGAGGTCACTGATATGTAAAGCAGGCCAAGCAGAAAAAAGGAGCTGAACCTCAGTGGGGAATGGTAGAATAATCCTGCAGTGCTGCCCTGAAGAGAGTTTGAGTATACTCCTTCTTCGGTGAGGTGAAGATCTCTTCGGCAGACCCCGACTCGACAACCTGTCCATGCTGCATTACTACCACATAATCGGCAAGTGCCCGTACAACCCGGAGGTCATGGGAGATAAAGAGGTAGGACATATTATATTTTTTCTGCAGAGAGAGCAGGAGTTCAATAATCTGGGCCTGGATGGTTACATCAAGAGCCGAGGTCGGTTCATCAAGAATAAGAAAGCGCGGCTTTAAAACCAGGGCTCTGGCAATTGCGATTCGCTGGCGTTGACCTCCTGAAAATTCATGGGGATAACGCATGATCATATCTTCCGTGAGTCCTACTTCTTTAAGAGTGGTATTAATTAGGGCTCTTCGCTGCTCTTCTGTCATATCTGCCATATGAACCCTGATCCCCTCACTGATGATCTCCTCGACAGTGAGCCGGGGCGAGAGAGACGAGAAGGGATCCTGAAAGACAATCTGCATGTCGCGGCGTAGTGGGCGCATCCGGCGTACACTCATGGTTTCAAGGTTCTGACCGTCGAAGATGATTTTTCCATGGCTGTTAACCAGCTTTAGAATTGCCATGGCCAGAGTTGTTTTACCCGACCCTGATTCCCCGACAACACCGCAGGTGGTCCCCTGGTAAAGTTTAAGAGTGACCATATCCACAGCCTTGATCAGCTTTTTTTCCCTTTTTAACAAACGGTCCCAGCTGCTGCCCATATCAAAATAACAGCAGAGATCATCCGTTGTCAGGAGTGTGGGACCACTGTTTTTCTCAAGTTTTGGCTGTTGCCAGGTGGCAGACAGCAGCCGTTTTGTATACTCACTGGCGGGAGCAGAGAAGAGCTTTTCCGTGGTGCCATGTTCAATTATATGGCCTTTCTCTATGATATAAATATGCTGGGCACTGTTTTTGACCAGCACCAGGTCGTGAGTAATGAGCAGCACTCCCATTTCGTACTCTGCCTGGATATCCTTTATAAGTTCAAGGATCTGGGCCTGAATTGTTACATCAAGGGAAGTGGTAGGTTCATCTGCAATTAAAAGTGAAGGTTTGCAGGCAAGTGCCATTGCAATTATTATACGCTGTCGTTGTCCCCCTGACAGTTGATGGGGGAAGGCACGAAAACGATTTTCGGGGTTATCAATACCGGTTCTGTATAACAACCGTATAGCCTCTTTTTCCGCCTCTTTTTTGTTCATTTTCTGGTGAAGTATTAGCGGTTCCACCATCTGACTGCCTACGGAGTAGACTGGATTCAATGATGTCATCGGTTCCTGAAAAATCATCGCAATTTTATTTCCGCGAATCAGACGCATTTCGTCAAGAGTGAGATCAGAGAGGTTTTTGTCGTCAAAATATATGGAACCGGTGTTGGTAATGGAGCTGCTTTCCTCAAGGAGCCGAAGAATGGAAAATGCAGTAACTGATTTACCAGAGCCTGATTCTCCCACTAGAGCAGTTGTCTCACCGGCTCTTACTTCCAGTGATACATCATGGAGAACCTGTGTCTGTATTGGCTTACTATTTTCGTCATAGGACTGAAATGACAGGTTGAGGTGGTCGATTGTGAGAAGCATGTTGTTTTTTAATAGCGGATATTGAAGGTTGAGAAAGATTCATCTGAATGGATATCATTAATATGAACTGAATCTACCCTGGACTGGGGTGATCCTCGTTTAAGCCAGGAAAGCATATCTGACACTATTTTTTCATCTCCGCAGAAGAGTGCTTCAACAGAACCATCGGAAAGATTGCGAACCCAGCCGGTCAGGTTGAATTGAAGGGCCTGTTTCCTGGTGTAGTCGCGAAAAAATACTCCCTGAACCCGACCTTTAACAACCACATGTTTTATTATCATCAAAATACCTCTTTATTCATGCCTGCACTACTTCTTTCCTGGATAATACAACAGATATATTAGGTTTTCTTTTGGCACGGACAATGCCGTCAATCTTACCGAGTTCCTGGTTGAAAACGTTTCGAAAGAGGAACAGAAGGGCGTTAAAGGCGAGATTCTGACTGGAGGTGGAAACACCTTCATCAACAGCCAGCCAGGTAAGAAAATCCTTTACATCCTTGAACCACAACTAACTGTGGAATTTTACTCTTCAGATAAGTCTGAAATTTACGTGTCCAGCCTGAACAGGTTTTTAAGGTCCTGGGAGAATAGTGCCGGAGTTTGACAGCATTTTTTAATTCAATAAAAACTGATGGCCAGTCAGCACTTTTCTGTTTAACAGGAAATTGAGTTTGGATCACAGGTTCTTTCGTCTGTGGGGCTTTTTTTATCAAAGGATAGCGCCTATATTTTTATATGTGGAGATAGCTTGGTGAGCTTGCCGGGGAGTTGAATCATTGGGTGCATTCCTGTCTCCTGATAACATACTTCAGTGCATGTTATCAGGTTGAAAACAGCATAACATAGAGGAAAAATCATTGTCAAGCATTTCGACTCAGTGTAGCTGTCAGGAAACCATATAATAACTTGTTATGCTTGAAAAATACAGAAATTGTATGTATCATTTAATGTACGATATAATGTACACAAAAACATACAAGAGGTGTCCACATGCAAAGATTAAGAATAGACCAAGACATCCGTTCCATGTCGGAATTTAGGACCGGAATTGCTTCATTTCTTAAGCAAGTTCACGATACTAAAAGACCACTTATCATTACTCAGCATGGCAAAGGTGCTGCCGTTCTACTAGATGTAGGCGAATATGAAGCTATGCAAGAAAAAATCGAACTATTAAGTGACCTACAAACATCCATCAGTCAAATCGAAAACGGAGAAGGTGTATCACACGATAGCGCAAAGGATATTATCTTGAAGAGAATATCTAAATGAAAATAATCTGGTCTCCACTTGCTATTGATAGAGCTTCAGAAATTGCAGAATACATTTCTTTGGACAATCCAACAGCTGCGACTAAATGGATTAATGATATTTTTGAGAAAGTCCTAATTCTAAAATCATCTCCCAAAACAGGGCGTACCGTGCCTGAAATAAACCGAAAGGAAATAAGAGAAATCATTTTTGGAAATTATCGCATAATCTATCGAATAGCAAAGCTTAATATTTCAATTCTTACTGTCCGCCACACTAAGCAGATATTACCAATAGATGAAATAATGGCATAACAAATTAATTAACGCCAGTCCGCGAGAACGTGCTTTTTTCGATGTAGGTTCAGCACCTTAATTTCGGCGAAGTTGGCAGCCAACTTGTTGGCGGGAGGGTCATCTCAACCGTTATCTTCGGTACAAAACGAATCACAAAGTTGCATAATACTATGTTTTGATATATTATGTAGCCATAATGTCAAATTTTATGGAGGTACAAAACATGGCTACAGCAGTAAGAGTTTCAGAGAATTTAGTAAAGGAAGCGCGTAAATATAGTAGTATTGACCACCGGTCAATTACCGGTCAGATTGAGCATTGGGCAAGAATCGGGAAATGTGCAGAAGAAAATCCTGATTTAACCTACGCTTTAATAAGAGAATTACTGATTGGCATCGAAGAGCTTGAGCAAGGAGATATGACTGAATACAAATTTGGGTGATTACAGTGAGAATTTTACAATCGAGATCATTCCAAAAGAAAGTAAAAAAGCTACGTAAAAAAGAAAAGATAGCACTTGATGCTGAAATAAATATAATCGTTGAGAATCCATCTGTCGGGGTCGAAAAAAAAGGTGATCTACAAGGGGTTTTTGTCCACAAATTTAAGGTTAAGACAACCTTATATCTCCTCTCTTATAGATTGAGAGATGAAAATCTTGAACTAATCACGCTTGGCCCACATGAAAATTATTACAGAGATTTAAAAAATTATTTGAAAAACCCATAATATCAAAAGGGCTAACAAATCTATTGATCCGACTTACGGGCACGCACGCTCTTCTAATGTAGAGCCAGCAGTATACAACGCATTATGTTGTTTGCTAAAATGGTTGGCAAGCGGCTTATCATAAGCGCTATGTTTGTAAAATAATAAAACTTTTCGCTACATCATGACATTCCATTTTACAGAAAAACAGGGCCAGTATTTGGCCTATATTTATTATTATACAAAAATTAACTATCAGCCTCCTGCAGAAGCAGATATACAGAGATTTTTCCAGGTTACTCCACCAACAGTGCATCAAATGATCTTGAAACTTGAACAAAATGGGCTTATTCGGAGGACAGCAAGACAAGCAAGGACTGTTACAGTTTTAGTACCTTCTGACGAGTTACCCCGATTAAAATAAACAGACATATAGGTAAGACAATAGTGGGACAATGGTGCCTCGCTTACCTACTCTCCGGCTTCCTTTAGACCCTACCTCACGGTGGTGCCCTTGCCTTCTGTTAATAAATTTGTTACGTTTCAGAACGTTATATGGAACACTTACAGGGGACTTTAACCCTATGAGCTTACGCCCATCCCGGGCGTATATTCATTTCAAGGTAAAAGCGGATCGCGTGGTTCTCTGTAATTCAGCTTTTCTATTCAAACCCCTGATTACCCTAAATTGTTGCTGGCCAATCCCGCTTGCACCTGAATTCAATCGTTAGTCCACGACTGAATTCTTAAAAAATAAGAAGACAAACAATGGCAAGAAACGAATCTTCATATTGTGATTATAATGACGCTTTTAAAGGATATGATCAGCTTCGTAAACCAAACGCATTGGAAGAAATATTACAGATTTTAAAGCAAAATGAGATACCTGATAAGCAACAAAGAATTTTAGAAGGAGGATTCGGCACAGGTGCTTATATTGAGCCTATCAGGCATCATGTAGATGAGATATACGGTATCGAAGGATCCAATGAAGGACACAGGCAAGCAACACACAAAATCAATGGAGCGTCCAATGTGTATCTTCAATTAGGAAATATTTTAGAGCTTCCTTTTTCCGACGATTATTTTCAAGGCTATATGGTGAATCAAGTGCTCCATCATCTGGACATAGATCCTTCTTATCCAAATCTAGATATTTTTCTAAATGAGGCCAAGAGAGCGCTCCAGCCTAAAGGGACCTTGATCATCAATACCTGCTCCCAGGAGCAGTTGGATCCTCATTTGGGTGTATATTGGAACTACAAGTATATAGAAACAGCGGCGTTAACTATACGAAAACGTTATATTCCATTGGAAGCGCTTATCTCACGATTGGAAAACGTAGGATTTACCAATATCAAAAAGGAAATTCCTTCGAGAAGGATCTATCATGATCGTTACTATGAAGACCCATCCATAGCCTTGGAATCTGATTTTATAAAAGGTGATTCTGTCTATTCCTTCTTGTCCGGAAAGGCCATTGAAGACTCATACGTATCCCTAAGAGAAGCCATTGAAGATGGTTCCATATATGAAGAAATGAAACGTACTGCCCGTCTTGCTGAGAAAATTGGAGAAGTGATGATTGTAACTGCATGTCAACCAGGTTAGATTTTTCAGATTAATGATAAATTCAGCAATGTCCGGTTAGAAAATTGCAGCATGTATCGTACGGATTTGTAGGTTGACTAAATTTAATTGAGAAGTTTCGACAGCAATAGGACGTAAAGTACTAAGTAAAAGTGGAATTATTATGGCAAGTTGTCTCAACGATAAACCCCTAATTAGAAGAGAGGTAATAGATGAGTAAAAAAACACATCTCTATTTATTATGGACGAATGATAATCCGATTACAGCAGAAAAAATGGTGTTCATGTATACCGTGAATTCTCTCATTAATGGTTGGTGGGAAAAAGTTACTCTTATTATTTGGGGAGCAACTACTCAATTAGTTAGTGAAGATGTCAATATTCAAAAATTTGTTAAGGAAGCATTAGAAGCAGGTGTTCATATAACTGCATGCAAGGCTTGCGCAGATCAATTAGGTGTAACGGAAAATTTAGAAAAACTTAAAATTGAAGTCAAATATTGGGGAGTTCCGCTAACTGAGATTTTAAAAAGCGAGGAAAAGCTGTTAACAATATGAGACGGTTTAGCAACTATAGATTCAATTGATTTAGACAAAGACAAATGTCATGTGGCAGAAGGTGGCAAAAATAACTGGAAGGGTCGCGGAAAGTATGCGAAGAAAGATATTTCTGCATAGGCCACCCATAGGTCATCGGGGTAAGATCCTGGCTGTTATACTACCACGCCCTTATGGGGTATAGCTGGTTAGGTAATTCTTAAACTTTTAAAACTGAGAAAGTGTGTGAAAAGGAGCGATACCATGACTATAAACAAAAAACAACAGGATGAATTTAAATCGGTGAAGCAACGTTTAAGTACGATACAACTGGCCATAAAAAAGGATCTTAAAGATGGCCAACTCCCTCAGGTGGAGGATGTTGACCGGTTCACAGCAACATCCGATGAAATGGACCGCCTTTGTCAAAATGAATGGCGGGCGGCAATGGACGATTATATGGATCGGCTTGGACAATTTCAAACTGTCATGAAAGGTAGAGATCTCCAGGCAATCAAAGACGCCTTTCAAGAGTTGCTTGATTGTAAAGTCTCCTGCCACAAACAATTCAGACAGAAATAAATTTCATTTTGTTGTTTTTTTCTCACCTTACTTCAAAAGAAGCAGGTAGGTCGGTGCAAGTGAGCGGCCCACTCCAGATCCGGACTGACGTTGACCGGAGGACGTTCCATCTCGGAGGTAATTACCCCTTGCTGTGGGCCACAAAAGTTGGTTGTCTGCTGAACCCGGTACCGAATAGATAAACAAGCCTGCTCCAAAGGTCTGGACTAGGATTTCCAGACTGCCGTTTCCATCCGTATCCATGACCGTGGGTGCTGCCGGGGCACCCTTGCCGTTGCCGTTGGTTCCCTGTTCGGGCTGTTGCATTTCAAAGAGGATGTCGCCTGTATTATCGAGAATCATCAGGTAGCCGTGGGGTCTGCCTGGACTAATATTTTCCGGATCGCCATAGGTGGTGAGGATCAGCTCGGGTGTGTTGTCCCGGTTCAGGTCGACCACCGTGATTTCGGAAGCGTACATCATGGCCCGGTTATGTCTAATGTCCCGGCGCCATAATTGCCCGGCAGCTGCCGATGTGCAGTAAATGAAGCCGTCATGGGCTGCGTACAGGATTTCCGGGCTGCTGTCCTTGTTGATGTCGACAATGGTGGGTGCGGGCGGGTTGGGTGGAGGGTACCAGGAGCGGTTGCCTCTGTTTTGTGGATAGCCGGATGACGGCAGATTCTCCCAGCCCGGCAGCCGCATGGCTGAGCGTGATCCGTCCCCGTATCCTCCTTCCAGAACCATAATGGAGTGATGCTTGGTGTCGTAGGGTACGTCTTTTTCCACGTTGGAGACGCAGACAACCTCATTTTTTCCATCGAGGTTCAGGTCTATAACAGAGGGAGGCGAGGCAGTCCACTGCATCCATTTCCGGGTGTTGGGGTGCGGCCAGTCTCCGGTATGCCGGTGGTAATGATTTGCTTCCACTTCCGGATCGAGCCAGCGGATGAACTGGCCCCAGTTCATCCGGTTTCCTGAGTAATCCGGAGAGCGATTTGTGAACCAGGGTGCGGCCAACATGGAGACGCCGGTGTGCTGGAATACATTGATCTGGTGGTTGTCAAAGGTGACCACGATCTCTTTTTCCGGATCATCATCAAGGTTTCCAATGCCGACGTTAAGGCCGTAGCTGCCATAGCCGTGATTTCCCGGCCCGTTGACAGTGGCGTCATCACCATCCTGGTTGTAGCGCGGCCAGGCTTGGAAGCTGAGTCCTACGGGCTGGTAACGGGTTCCGTTCGGGTTGAAGGCAAAAACCTGTGCACCGTCAGGCCGGGTCTGGGTAGTAGTAGCAATGATTTCAATGGAACCGTTATTATCAAGATCTCCGGCTGCAAGCCCCCTGGTTTCCG
>JAUVON010000196.1 GCA_030599175.1 Desulfobulbaceae bacterium
CCTGTTCACTCATTTTTTGACCTCCAGGTGTTGAACATCTCTAGGAGCCTGTCCGAGAATGCATTTCGCCCAAACTCTTCGTTATTTCTAAAAAAATAATGCTCGTAATATCACACATATGGCTGTGCTTATTTTTTTGGAAAACCTCGATTTTGAACAAAATGCTTATTCTCGGACAAGCTCCTAGTTCTTCGTGGAAAAGACAACATGTGCCGCATACTGAGAACACAGTACCACTATATGGAACTATACTACACCGGTTCACACACATGTCAAGATCATTTTACATGTAATCATACGTAGGGAGAAAATTTATTTGCCCTTTAATATTAAATAGTTAGAGGAGTACAGCAAACTCTCTTCCTCTTATATTCTTCGAAATCTCTTGACAGAAGAACCATGACAATCTATTAAGTTCCAACATACGAGACAAAGTTCTCGTATTTGCAACAACCAGTCAGGATCAGTAGCATCCGGTTAAGAACTCGAAGTCTACGCTATCTGCAAAAAGGTTTGTGGGTTTTCTTTTGGAGCGTCATCCTGCAATTTTCTAACCGGACATTGCTAACTCAAGAAGCATCTCTAAAGAAAAATCGGTTTTTTGTGAGGAAATTAGAAATTGGGAGCTAAAGATCAGGAAATGCCTAAACCTGCCAACAGTTCTTCTGCCGAAAAGGCGCTGAACATCCTATTGGCTTTTGCCCCTTTCAATCACGAAATGGGCACAACCGATCTGAGCAAAAAACTGGGAATTCATAAATCGACAGTCAGCAGGTTGATTAAACTGCTGGTTGCAACGGACTTTCTGCAACAAAACCCCCTCACCAGAAAATATATGCTCGGCAAATCGGCATTGAAAATTGGTAACGCGACGACCCGGTCACTTGACAGTAAACTTTTGACTGTAGCCCAGCCCTACCTCTCCGAACTATCACAGTTGCTGGGTGAAAGTGCTGCTCTGGAGATACTTTCAGGTACCAATGTAATACTTGCCCTTCATGTTGAAGGGCCAAGTCATATTCGATTTAATTTTCAACAGGGAGAACAGGTACCGATCAACGTTGCAGCCGGTGCCAAAGTAATACTGTCAGACAGTGAACCGAAACTTCTTGAACTCTGCCTCCAGCAGGAATTTACGCACTTTAATGAGAATACAATTGTTTCCAAAAAGAAATATCGAAAACTTCTGAAAGAAATAAAACAAACCGGCGTTGCCTATGATCGAGGTGAACGTTACAAAGACACCCACGCAATGGCCACCTCAATACACAGTCCTGATGGTGGACCTAAGGCCGCCGTGGTCATTGCAGGGCCGGCCTTTCGAATGACTGATGAGTTTTTGGAATCAGCTGTAATTCCGTTGAAGACAACAGCAGAAAAAATATCACACCACCTTTTCTGAAAATAATCCAGATTACCGAAAGCACCTCCTTTGGGTGCCCTTCTTAGTCAGGCAAACCATAGCGTGCAGGATCTCTATAATATTTATGGCTGGGTTCTTTCTCTGTTATCCGTGTATTGAAAAATTTATTAACATCAGCAGGAATATCAGACAACGATTTTCCGGTAAAAAAATAATAGCAAACTCCAACCCCTGCAACAATCATCAGAAAAATAACTCCTTTCTTGAGCTGTCCGCGAAGTGTGTCACTTAACAGGCAAAGCAGACAGAAAAGAATAAACACTCCTGCAGCGATATACATCTTATATTCAAAGAGTAAATAGAGAACTGAATCCATAGTATTGTCTCTTTAGTAAACCCGGAGATTGCAGAATTGATGGCATCGTAAAAAAGGTAAGTACACACTCCCAGAGAAATTTCCAGGGTACTAAGAAAATGATATGAGATAATCCACCGGAAATCAAATATTCTTTATTGTTCCTGGGAAAACTATGGCTTTGAAATCAGCACGGGCAGGCAAAAAGAATGGAAGAATCTACAGATACAAAAAGACGGCAGGACTGACAGACTTACCTGGCGTAGAGAGACGAGCTATGGTTTATGGCAGAAGAAAATAACTCGGATTTATGTCCTTTCCGTCAGAGGAAAACTAAGAGTGACACTTGTGCCCACCTCCGGACGGGACTCAACATCAATATATCCCTGATGGGCTTCGACCACCTCCTTTACCAGGGCCAGACCGAGACCTGAACCGGTAATATGTCGTGTTGCTTTCCCCTTTACTCTGAAAAAACGATCAAAGATATGGGGTACGTCTTCCTTACTGATACCTATACCGGAATCTTTGACAGTCAAATTGACAAAGCCACCGGAGATTGCGGTGCTTATTGTGACTTCCCCCCCTTCAGGGGTGTATTTCACACCATTGGATACGATATTCATAATCGCTGTACGCATATGATCATAATCGATATTAAACCACCAGTCTGTCTCACACGGATCATAGGTCATTGTAATACTTTTACCCTCTGCCTGGGGAGAAGCAATTTCGATCACATCCTTTATAATTTCTGTGCCTCTAACAGGCTCCAGATTAAACACGACTGTACCACTCTCCAGCTTGGACAGATTCAACAAATTATCAATCAGACTCAAGAGATCTTTGGTTCTGACCGTCATACGTTTATGCAGTGCGTTGCATGAATTCATCTCTTCATACTCACACCCGATCTGAGAGGCATATATCATCTGCTCGATAGAGGCCAGGGGGGCTTTCAGCTCATGGGCTACCATGGCGACAAAATCAGACTTCATCCTGTCGATTTGCTTATGGGCACTGATATCTTCAAAGGTTGTCACAGAACCGATAAGCAACCCCTGATCCGAAGTGACGGGGGAACAATGAGCCCGTAAATATTTCCGTGATATTGTACCGGGTGCAAACTCACGGGTCACGACAATTGATTTTTCAATGGCCTCTGCAACCATGGCAACCGCATCCTGGTCACGAATTGAAGCTGATAACGCTTTGCCGATGACCGGGTCGGTCTGGATTTCCAGAATCTTAATTGCCGCAGGATTATGGTGCACCACCACACTATCCGTATCAGTAACCAGAACAGCTTCCGCCATACATCCAAAAACAGTTTTAAGTCGACTTTGGGATTTATCAATGGCCTCCAAACCTATTTTTTTCTCTTCGCGCAACTGCTCAGCTTCTGCCTGCAAGGTAAGTTTTTCGATGGCACGATCGACAACCACACGGATATAGTCGGGAGTAAACGGCTTACCCACAAAATCAAACGCACCCTGTTTCATCGCAGTTACCGCCTTACCCACAGTGGCAAAGCCTGTAATAACTATTACCTGCACATGGGGTTGATTCTCCCGAATCCAGTCCAGCACAGCAAAGCCATCGATACCCGGCATCATAAGGTCAGTCAGTACAATATTAAAAGCCTGCTCCTGCAGCAGTTCCAGTCCACGATCACCATCTTCAGCCTTGACAATTTCATGACCCATTTTAGAAAGAGCGCGACTTACACCCTCACGGATCACCTTTTCATCATCAATAATCAATATGCGTGCGTCATCCATAACTGTATTCCGAACTATTTTATGCCCTTGAAGTAAACTTTAGCTTTCAGCCAGTAACTTCCCTCGTCCTGATTAACATCAGGACGAGGGAAAAAGTCTATTTTTCCAGCCAGCTTTTGATTAATTCAAGCAATTCCACAGGTTCTACCGGCTTTGGCATATAGTCCTCAGCTTCACTCTCCAGCATGTCACGATGAGAATATGTGGAGGTAGTCACTCGTTCTGCAACAGCGGTAAGCAAAATAATCGGAATACCAGAAGTTTCAGGATCTCCTTTCAACTTCTCACAGGCCTCATGACCATTCATCACCGGCATCATCACATCAAGGACAATGAGATCCGGCTTTTCCTCGGCAACAGCCTCAAGTCCTTCCTGACCATCATAAGCAACCCGCACATCATAGCCACCACTCTCGACAATAACCTTCACCGCTTCAACGAAATCAGGATCATCGTCAACGAGCAGAATTTTCTTTTTTTCAGCCATTACTTCCTCCATTATTAGTAAAGATATACTCGTAAAAACCTCATTTTAGATGGATAAGTAAAAAGCTTCATATTGGAGGCGTGCAATTTTTCTATTATTTCGGCGTACATACGGAACGTCGAGATGATAGAAAAATTGTAACAACGAACAACATGAAGATTTTTTACGACACCATCAATCAATTACAGGCCTTGGAAGTAACCCGGCACCACCGATAATTTCTTCCAGCTTCTCCTCCCACTCTATCGCCATCACATGAATACCGGCTATCCCTTCCATCTCTTTAAGTTCCTCAATCTGTTCAATACACATCTCGATACCTTTGGCGGCCTGTTTTTCCTTAGGCTCATCAGCAATACGTTTTACAACCTCGTCGGGAATATCCATACCGGCAACCATACGACGCATAAATTTCGCCATGCCTGCTGATTTAAGAGGAGTCACCCCTGCCAGGATCTTAATTTTTTCAGTCAGCCCATCCCGTTTTGCATCCTCAATATATGTTTTAAATTTCTCCATATTATAAATACACTGGGTCTGGACAAAATCGGCTCCCGCCTCCATCTTCAGCTTTAAGCGTGGAACCCGTATCTCATAGGGATCTGCAAAAGGGTTCACAGCACAACCGATATAAAAGTCGGGAGCTCCCTGAAGTTTATCTCCGGAAGGAAATACTCCTTCATCCCGCATGGTTTTTGCGAGATGAATGAGCTGCATTGAATCTATATCAAAAACATTTTTTGCCTGCGGATCATCTCCAAATTTCTGATGATCACCTGAGAGGCAGAGAAGATTTCGTACCCCGAGCGCTGAAGCACCCAGTAGATCAGACTGCAATGCAATACGGTTGCGATCACGAACCACCATCTGAATAAGCGGATCTATGCCCAGCTCTTTTATCAACATACAACCAGCCAGAGAACTCATACGTACCACGGCTGTCTGATTATCCGTGACGTTACAGGCATCGACATTACCTGCCACAAAAGCCGCCTTTTTCCGTACTATATCGGGATCGGCTCCGCGGGGAGGACCGCACTCTGCAGTGACAGAAATATGACCCGCATCCAGCACTCTTTTCAGATTACTTTCCGATTTCATTATATCATGTCCTCCCTGAGAATACGGCGCGGGCCGCCGTGCCTTGCTGAATCCCACCCTTTATATGGTTTAAGTTTGCCATAGTTATCCATTTGATCCAAGGCCTTAAGACGATCAACGATGAGTTGCCAGCCACATTTAACGTCTTTATCTATCTCACATATGCCTCGTACCGATCCACCGCACGGGCCATGAAAGAGTGATTTAGCACAGCGGGTTACAGGACAGATACCGCCCGTCAGATGCAAAACACAATCTCCACATCCCTGACACCGCTCCGCCCATTCACCCTGGCGTTCTGTAACCCCGAGAAACCCGGTATTAATACCGGGCAACAGTGGTGTTACAGTGAATTTTTCGGCCAGAAACTGAATCCCTGCCCCACAGGCAATGGAGACCACAGCCTGGTAATCCTCCACATAGGGACGCATCAGTTCAACGTATTCAGGATCACACTGTCTCTCAAGACTCACCTCTTTTATCTCAATCGTCCTGCCACCGGCCTCCCTTGCAAGCCTCAGAGTAGATGCCAGCACCTGCACCTCTTTTTCCCCGCCGACCCGACAAACAGTGACACAGCCATGACAGCCCGCCACTATAATGTTGTCATATGGTTCAACCATTTCCAAGATCTCTTCAATGGGTTTTGGTGTTCCTGTAATC
>JAUVON010000259.1 GCA_030599175.1 Desulfobulbaceae bacterium
AGGTTCTGGGGTCTGTGCTGCTATTCCGGATAATATTGCGGTTATCATCAACAAAAGACTGCTTTTCATATTTTCTCCATGGATGAGTCTTGAAACACTATAAATGGATAAAAGAATATCTCGTTACCGTACGGGACTCAGCTACACCGAAAGCCTACGCGTAGGAGCCCAGTCCTCTGGGCGATTGTTGCTCCATAGCAAAAATGTAGATTTAATCGCCCAGGGGACTGGGCTCCTACAAAGCGTTGTAGTTTAAGTGAGTTATCTTGTGTGTTGTGTTTATGGATGAGCTCAGGAAAGATTTTATTTTGGGATCGCATAAATATTGATGTATTATAAAGGTGCTGCTATTGATTTTCAAACAGAAACCTTGTGAATATCGGAGATCCATGAAACGAGATTGGGATGTTAGTCATGTAATTTCAGTGAAACCGGAAGGCTTGTCGTTAAAAAGAGTCAGCTGTAAATTCATTATTGCTGTTGTTTTTTGTTTTTTATTCACGCCATTGTCCCATGGGAAAACAATAAATATTTGCATTGACGAAAATGGGAATACTGTCTTCACAGACAATGCTTGTCCTGTTGGATATAAGAGTAAAAACCAAAACCAAACGACGTCCAAACTGCTAAGGACGAATATCACCCCGGCCCAGGCTGTTGTAGAGACAAACAGAATATCGTGGGAAAAATATCAAATTGCTCTGGAAAATATAGAGATGAACTGGCAACTCACCAGGAACCCCTCCCAGGGGGAGTCTATCCTTCATCCACAGGTAGAATTTACTGTTCATAACAGTGGTGAAAATAGTGTGACCGGTTTGAAAATCATTATGTTGTTCATGGAGGACAGCAATAAAAATTTTGGCGATACATTTGAGTATATCAAGGAAATACCTGGGGGCAGCACTTCACAGCAGACATCTATGCATCCAACCATGGGATATGTATACACTGGTTTCAACGAAGACAAGATAACAAGTACCAGGTATAAAGTTGATGTTTATGCTCGTTACAACGGTGATAAAGAAAAAATTGCGACTTTGAACTTCTTTTCAAAAATTACAAAGTAAGAGAGCAAGCCTGAAAAAGCAATATGGGTAATTCCGGAAATGACTTTGTCAGGTTCAACAATGAAGAGACCCCGGGCGAATGACCGAAAACTATTGGCAATTGAGTGACCGAGTCGTATAAACATGGCTACTGAAAAAAAAGGATCGCAAAACAATGTTCGTTTCAGCCTTGCCCTGACCATCGGTATTATGATCAGCATTCTGCTGGTTGCTCTGGGGGGTATTGTCACATATTATACCTACGAAAATCAGAAAATAACGGCCCTTCAAACCACCGAAAAAATTTTCCAGTTAAGTTCCAGGCAGACAGAAGAAAAGCTTTTCTCCATGATCCATTCCGTGGAGAGTTTCGTGGCTGTGACATCGGCACTGAAGGCGATTGGTGGGAACAATGTGGAAAACCTGTCAATGCTTCTACCTTATTTTAATCAATCTTTTAACTCCCTTCCATGGATGACCTCTTTCTATGTGGGGCTGAACGATGGTGCATTTTATATGATTCAGGCCCTCCGGGATAATAAGCTGATCCGGGACGTCTATTCTGCCCCGAAAGATGCAGCTTATGCAGTGAAAACTGTTATGCCGGGAGATGGTGGAGACATCCGCATGCAGTTTTGGTTTTATGATAGTAATCTCATTCTTCTTGGTAAACGTAGAGAAAATCACGATGGATATGATCCAAGAGAAAGAACTTGGTATTCGGACGGCATATCTACAAAAGAGACCGTTATTACTGCGCCCTACATATTTTTTTCTTCAAGACAGATCGGTATCACCGTAGCTCATTCCCTGGATGGGGGAGAGGGGGTGGTTGGTGCTGATACGGTTCTAACAACTATTTCACAGCTCCTGGAGAAGCAGAAGCTTACTCCTTCTACACAGATTGTGATGATGGAGGAGAACGGCAGGTTTATTCTCAGTGCAGATCAGCAGGAGCTGGATCAACTCCAGAAAGGAAGAGAAATTGATAGAACCTCAGAACTTCATGTGAAGGATCTGAACAACCAGGCTGTTATTGGTGTCTATCGGGAACTGGTTGCTAAAGGAATCGAGGGAGGGAGAGTCATTCGGGTTAACGGTGAGAAGTGGTTCGGCCATGCAAGGCAGCTCATGGACGGGAAAAGGAACCGTATTTACCTTGCCATTATCTCTCCTTTTAACGAACTGATGGTCAATGCCAGAGCTACCCGCCAGCGAAACCTGCTGATCATCCTTTCTGTTATGACAGTTGCCGTGGGACTGGGTCTCTACCTGTCGCGCCGTATTGCCGGGTCTCTGCATGATCTCTCTGCGCAGGCGGAAAGTGTTCGTGATTTTCAATTGTCTAAGCCTTTTGCTGTTCACTCCAAGATCAGTGAGGTCGACGATCTTGCAGATAGCATGACAGTGATGCAGTCGGCTATTAATCGTTTTGTTGAGATTGCCAGGGCCTTGTCCGCTGAGAAACAGATGGAAAAGGTGTTGGAAATGATCGTCAATGAGGCACAGTCTGTTACCGACGCGGATGGTGGGGCAATTGGTCTGGTGAGTGATGACGGGAAAAGCTTTTCCTATGTATTGGTTCGAAATAAGGTAACAGGGGTCCACCTTGGCGGAGTCGGTGAGGAAGAGATTTCTCTCCCACCCCTGCCTCTGACGGATGAAGAAGCACAAGGAGAAGCTCTGGAGGTATCAGTAGTACGTGATGCTGAAACTAAAGCAATTGCTGATGTCGGTATGACCGGCAGGGAGGTATGCTCCAGTATAAAACAATTACATGAAAGGGAAGGGTATGAGTGTCATTCACTTCTTGTGATTCCACTTCTCAACCGTCAGGATGAGGTGATTGGCCTGCTCCATCTGGTTAATGGCAGGGACAGCGTCAGTGGAGAGATTGCAGCATTCCCCGAGCATTAAATTTCCTATGTCTCGGCTCTTTACTCTAATGCAGCATTGGCCTTGGATAATAATCGGCTGATCCGAGCCCAGAAAGAACTTTTTGATTCCTTTGTTCGTCTGATTGCCGGTGCCATTGATACCAAATCTCCCTATACCGGCGGTCATTGTCAGCGTGTGCCTGTGATAGCCGGAATGCTTGCTGATGCGGCCTCTTCTGCGACAACGCATGCTTTAAAGGATTTCCAGCTCTCGGAAGATGAACGGTATGAACTTTTTGTCGCCTCATGGCTCCATGACTGCGGCAAGGTTACCACTCCGGAGTATGTGGTGGACAAGGCGACCAAGCTTGAGACCAATTATAACCGTATTCATGAAATTCGTACCCGTTTTGAGGTCCTGTTGCGGGATGTTGAAATTGAATATTATAAAGAAGTTGCGGAGGCACCTGATAACAGGCAGCAATTACAGAAAGAGCTGGATAAACAGAGGCAGCAGCTGCAGGAGGATTTTGGCTTTATCGCTGAATGTAATGTGGGCGGTGAGTTTATGGCTCCGGATCGAGTTGAACGATTACAGGAGATCGGCAGGCGGGTCTGGCAGAGGAATTTTGATCATCGCCTGGGGCTTTCCGGTGATGAGGAGGGCAGGCTGGATATGGAGTCTGAGGTTTCCTTCCCGGTGAGCGAAACCCTGCTTGCTGATAAAGAGGAGCATATTCAACCCCGTCTGGATGGCGGCAACCCCTATGGTGAAAATCCCTGGAAGTTCACCATGTCTGTACCTGAACAGAGGTATAACATGGGTGAGTTGTATAACCTTTCTATTGTCAAGGGAACCTTAACCGAAGAAGAACGGTACAAGATTAACGACCATATTGTGCAGACTATTATCATGCTTAACAGCCTGCCGTTTCCCAAAGAAATCAGAAGAGTTCCCGACTGGGCGGGGAATCACCATGAAAAACTGGACGGCACAGGTTATCCCCGGGGCTTAACTGTCGATCAGCTCTCTATTCCTGAGCGTATAATGGCGGTTGCCGATATCTTCGAGGCTTTGACTGCTGCCGACAGGCCGTATAAAACTCCAAAAACCCTCAGTTCCTGCATTAAAATAATGAGTTTTATGCGCAACGACGGTCATATCTGTCCGGATCTCTTTGAACTGTTGCTGAAATCCGGAATCTACCTGGAATATGCAGGAAAATATATGCAGCCAGAGCAGCTGGATGAAGTTGATATTTCAGCCTACCTCTAATCCGCTTTTCCCACAAGTCGAGAGGGCTACTCGATAGTTTCCATATCCCGCCCACAACAGAGAGGCACCGCCTGTCCTTTGTCCACTTTCATGTACTTATTGCATATTTCACAGTAGTATGTGTTATCTTCTGCAGCTTTTTTTTCGTCAGAATAGACGGTAACTCCACCCTGCACACCTTCAATGTGGAACCGTGCAAGTTTATCGAAACCAGGTACAAACTGACCCATCGGGACAATCTTCTTATTATTACCGTAACAGTCTATCACTACCTTCCAGAGAATATCCAGAGAAGCTGTTTCCTGCTCGGTTTCAGGGGTAATTTCAACGACGTTTTTATCTA
>JAUVON010000098.1 GCA_030599175.1 Desulfobulbaceae bacterium
AAAACCTGGGGCTTTTCTTCTGAAAACTTGAAAAAACCAGCACTTGCTCTTAATTATAATCAGTTATACCAGAAAGCGAAATTCCCCCTTGCCTAACAGGTCATGGAGATGCAGCATACCCTCCAGCCTCCCCTTATCATCGGTTATCGGTAGTGCGGTGATTTCATGCTGCTGCATGATACTGAGTGCATCGGCGGCCATCCGCGTCCCTTTTATGCAGATTGGATCCCTGGTCATCAGTTCAGAAGCTGTGATCCGGTCAAGGGATATTGCCTCCATTACAGCACGGCGGATATCACCATCTGTCACAATACCAAGCACAAATTTGTCTCCGTCAACCACAAGAACTGCGCCCTTATTCTTCTCATTCAACTCCTTAATTGCCCTGCCGCCACCATCTTCCGGAGAAATTAAAGGAATATCCTCACCTACCAGCATCACCTCGGACACCTTAACCTTCAATCGTTCACCCAAACTCCCCCCCGGATGATTTTGCCGGAAATCTTTCTCCTGAAATTTTTTCCGGTTGAGCAAAACTACGGCAAGAGCGTCTCCCAAAGCCAAGGTTGCAGTTGTACTTGCGGTAGGTGCTAGTCCCAGAGGGCAAGCCTCCTTTGGCACTTTGATATCAAGGATAATATCCGCTGCTTCAGCAAGAAATGAATGCATACCGCCGGTCATGGCGATGATTGTATTTCCCCTTTTTTTCAAACTGGTCAGCAGCCCATTCAACTCACCTGTTTCTCCAGAATAAGAGATCGCAAGGATCACATCACTCTTCATCACCATGCCGAGATCCCCATGCATTGCCTCTACTGGATGAAGAAAAAAAGAAGGCGTCCCGGTACTGTTCAGGGTAGCTGAAATTTTCTGGCCGACAAGTCCGGACTTTCCGATCCCGGTGATCACCAGTCTGCCGTTACATGATTGGACAGATTCGACTGCTTTGACAAATTCATTCCCTATCTTCTCTCGAACTGCCGCCAGTCCCTGCTCTTCAACCAGCAGAACTTCCTTTGCTTCTTCTATAGACATAAAATGTTCCCACGGTTATGCGGATGAATGTTCAGGCCAAAATAATCATCTTTATATGCCAGAGTTTCAGGAATAAGACACTAACCCGACTAGTCGGAAAAATTTCAGTCTCGCTGGATAAGTGCCTTGATGCTGATATTAACCAATTGAGTTAAATAGCACTTTAGTTTTCTTGTTTTTTATTACAGCTTTTATTGAGTAAGGCACTAACTTGTCAACGATTTCAAAGTTTTTCAATATGACAATGTAAATTCCTTCTATTTACCCCCTATTTCCTTGAATTTCTAGATAAAGTGCGTATGTTTTGGTGCGAACATTATTTCGTAAAGCTACTTATACCCCCTCACGAGGGTGCCGAATTCTTACCCGTTTACCAGGGTTGTGCTGTCTTTAACCCTTAGTGGAGCTTTTTATGTCAGATTATCTATTTACCTCCGAGTCTGTCTCGGAAGGGCATCCTGATAAAGTTGCCGATCAGATTTCAGATGCCATTCTTGATGCCATCCTCACCCAGGATCCGGTAGCCAGGGTAGCCTGTGAGACCCTTGTAACCACAGGTATGGCCATTATTGCCGGAGAAATCACCACATCCGCCTGGGTTGATATGCCGAAAGTGGTACGTAATACCATAAAAGAGATCGGCTATAACTCCTCAAAGATGGGCTTTGACTCCCAGTCATGTGCAATTATAACCTCTATCGATAAACAGTCCACAGATATCGCCCAGGGTGTTGATGAGGGGGCAGGAATTGATCTCGACCAGGGAGCAGGGGATCAGGGCTTGATGTTTGGCTATGCCTGCAATGAGACTGATGTCCTGATGCCTATGCCTATAACTTATGCCCACCAGTTGACCAAACGGCAGGCTGAAGTGCGTAAAGCCGGGATTCTCCCATGGCTTCGCCCCGATGCTAAAAGCCAGGTGACCATACAATATGTTAATAGCGTTCCCACTTTTATCAACGCTGTTGTTCTCTCAACCCAGCATGAAGAAAGTGTCAGCTATAAAGACCTCAAAGAAGGAGTCATGGAGGAGATAATCAAGCCGACCATGCCTGCTCATATGATAAATGAAAAGACTCAATTCTTTATCAACCCTACCGGACGTTTCGTTATTGGTGGTCCTGTCGGCGACTGTGGTGTAACCGGCAGAAAAATAATTGTCGATACCTATGGAGGTAAAGGTTCCCATGGTGGTGGAGCCTTTTCCGGTAAAGATCCATCCAAAGTTGATCGCTCCAGTTCCTACTACGGAAGGTATGTTGCAAAAAATCTCATTGCCGCAGGCCTTGCTGATGAAATCGAGATACAAATTGCATATGCCATTGGTATTTCCCAACCTGTCTCAATTAACGTAAACAGTTTTGGCACCGGCAAAATCTCCGATGCGGCGATCAAACAACTTATTCTTGACCATTTTGATCTTCGTCCCAAAGCGATTGTCCAGCAACTTGACCTTCTTCGCCCTATCTACCGCGAGACTGCCTCCTATGGTCATTTTGGACGCGAACTTGAGAACTTCACCTGGGAAAGAACTGATAGGGCCGACATATTGAGAGATGCTGGAAAAAACAAGTAAATTCAACCTAAATACAGACTGAGCGGTGCTAATTTATGAGTGATTTAACTACAGATTATAAAGTTGCAGATATATCTCTTGCGGACTGGGGACGAAAAGAAATCCAGATCGCAGAAACTGAAATGCCCGGCCTTATGGCCCTGCGCGAAAAATATAAGAATAAGGCACCGCTGAAGGGAGCCCGAATCGGCGGATGTCTGCATATGACAATTCAGACTGCCGTTCTTATGGAAACTCTGGTCGACCTTGGAGCTGAGGTTCGCTGGTCCAGCTGTAATATCTTTTCCACCCAGGACCATGCAGCAGCAGCCATGGCAGTAGCCGGTATTCCTACCTTTGCCTGGAAGGGTGAAACAGAAGAAGAGTTCTGGTGGTGTATCGACCAGACCATTTTCGGCCCGAACGACTGGCACCCCAATATGGTACTTGACGATGGCGGCGACCTGACCCTTGTTTTGCACGAGAAATATACTGAAGAATTAAAAAATATCCGTGGTATCAGTGAAGAAACTACCACAGGGGTTCATCGACTGGCAGAAATGGCGGCTGATGGGACTCTTCAAGCCCCGGCTTTTAATGTTAACGATTCCGTCACAAAGTCTAAATTTGATAATCTGTACGGCTGTCGCGAATCCTTGATAGACGGCATTAAAAGAGCAACCGACGTGATGATTGCCGGCAAGAATTGCGTGGTTGTCGGCTATGGGGATGTGGGCAAAGGGTGCGCTCAAGCCCTCCGTGGCATGGGGGCGACCGTTTTTATAACTGAGATTGATCCTATCTGTGCCCTGCAGGCGGCTATGGAAGGGTATAAGGTGGTAACAATGGAGGAGATAGCATCTGTCGGCAATATCTTTGTAACCTGCACAGGCAATCTCAATGTAATCACCAGGAGCCATATGGATCTGATGCCAAACGAGGCCATTGTCTGCAATATAGGTCATTTTGATTCAGAGATCGATATTGCCGGATTAAAAGATCTGGAGTGGGATAATATTAAGCCCCAGGTTGATCATGTCATTTTCCCTGATGGAAAGAAAATTATTGTCCTTGCGGAAGGTCGGCTTGTCAATCTTGGATGTGCCACAGGTCATCCAAGCTTTGTAATGAGCAGTTCCTTTACCAACCAGGTACTGGCACAGATAGAGTTGTGGAATAACCCTTCCAAGTATGAGAACAAGGTCTATTTCCTACCCAAAGAGCTCGATGAAATGGTTGCCAGACTCCATCTGAAAAACATTGGCGTCAACCTCACAGAACTGACCCGGGAGCAGGCTGATTATATCGGTGTGCCGGTTAAAGGCCCATATAAGCCTGATTATTATAGATACTAAGTAATCAGGTGAATAGACTGTTAGGCTGTTAGGCTGTTAGGAAGACAGTGAATGAAGAGATTATGTCGCTCCTCCTCCCCTAACAGGCTAACAGTCTAATGCCTGTCTACCTGCTTTTCGCCAACCTCACATCTCCGGAAAGAACACCATGTTCAACACCATCTTCATCTCGTAAAAACAGCCTGCCTTCACTATCCGGCCCCAATGCGATCCCTCTTATAATAGTGCCGTCATACCCCACACACTCCATCCACCGCCCAAAGAGATAGTCTCTTTTTCGCCAACGATTCAGAATTCCAGTGAAACCGGCAGTAGAAAATTCATCCAGTTCAGCCAGCAACTGATCTCGCACCTTTGCAAACACCTCTCTGATTGTATAATTCTTCCCCGTTTCCATGAAAAATGAGGTGGCAATAGTCCCTAGTTCCTCCGGGAAGTCTTCAGGATTCGAATTGATATTCAGGCCGATGCCGATCACAGCATACATTTCCTGATTATCCATCATCACAGGCGATGATTCGGTTAAAATGCCGCCGCATTTTCGCCCCTTTAAATAGATATCATTGGGCCACTTCAGCATGCACCTTTTTCCAGTCACCTCTTCTACTACCCTTGCCACAGCGACTCCGGTCACCAGTGTGATCCGGGCATAATTTTCTATATCAATTTCAGGACGAACAATGATGGAGCAGTAGAGTCCCTTTCCGGGTATGGATTCCCATACCTTTCCCAACCTGCCCCGCCCTCCGGTCTGCATAGCCGCCAAAACCGCGGTTCCATGTGGCTCACCTTTTTCAGCAAGTTCTTTGGCAAGGCGATTAGTGGAATCTGTCGATTCCAGGAAGTGTATAGGATACATACTCACTACCTTTGATGGCGTCGTAAAAAAAAAGGGGTGCTGAGATAAATCCCGACACCCCTTACACTATACTGCAGCTGTTAGAACAACATATTTGCCAGCTATGCACCTTCCTCGTTCTGAATGCGACCAGGAATTGCATACATGGTAGTTGATCCGGAAGACCAGAACATCAGTCGTCCGTCCCTTACCATCTCATTTGCCACGTTTTTAATAACACGTGGTTTTGAGTCAGGATCACATTTATAAAAATCCTTGATATACAGCTGCGGCTTAGGAGATTTTGTAGCTTTCTCCTCAATGGCATCTTTTAATTCTTCTTTACTCAAGGCCATAACATTACTCCTGGTAATAGGTTTAGAAGAAAGCATCAAATGCGAACCGGATCCAATTATATTGAACCCGGTCTTAAAACATCACCTTGACTTACTATTTGACATGACTGGTATACTTAAACTGTGTGGTAGTACGCCAGGTATCATATGCGAGACGATAGTCATCGATGCTCTTATCGGTAAAAGGAATGTCGCATCTCTCAAAGAACATTTCCCAGCCAATTCTCTCAGCCCATTCACCAACACGCTCATATTTTCTGGCACCTGCTGCATATGCTTCAAGAATCTTCTTGACGGCTTCAACAGTCTCAGGCCAGCGTGGAGTAGTGTTTGGCAGGAATGGAATAACGAGCTTGGAAAATTTAGGAGCAGACCTTGAGTTGGACACCTTGCCGCCAACGAGAATAGCAATACCGTCACCTTCAGGATCAGCGAGGGGCATTGCAGGACACATGGTATAACAGTTACCACAGAACATACAGCGGGCAACAGTCACCTTTACGGTCTTGATCTCTTTACCGTCCACTTCAGTTTTGGCCGGTTTAACAGCTCCCAGAGGACAGGAGGCGATCGCCAGAGGAAGCTCACATACGCCGGTAATGCGGGTATGATCGATCATCGGCGGCTTACGATGTACACCGAGAATGGCTATATCAGAGGCATGTACAGCACCACACATGTTAAGGCAACATGCCAGGGCAATACGAACCTGTGCCGGCAGCTTGTGGGCTATGAAGTGATCAAACAACTCATCCATTACTGCTTTAACAACACCTGAAGCATCCGTTGCCGGGGTGTGACAGTGTACCCAGCCCTGAGTATGAACAATATTTGTTACACCGGCGCCGGTACCACCTACTGGAAAGCTGGTTTTATGGCTTGCCAGGGTATCAAGCAGAGGTTGAACCTTATCCTTGGAATCAACCATAAATTCAATATTATTCCGGGTGGTGAAGCGCAGAAAACCATCACAATGCTTATCGGCGATATCACACACTTCACGAATATATTCGACGGATACCAGGCGGGCAGCACCGACACGAATTGAATAAACCTCATCACCAGTCTCTGATTTATGCATCAAAACGCCAGGCTGAATGATCTCATGCCACAACCACTTCCCTTTGTTCTCCTTGATGACCGGCGGAAAAAACTGCTCATAGTGCGGTGGACCAAGATCTGATATCCTGCCTTCCATTGGTTTTTCGGGATTATAGCCCATGGTAAATCTCCTTATCTCTAAAATGAATTTTCAACTCAAATCAAACCAGCATCAGGCTGCATGGCGCTTTCTGAACTCAATGATATCACGCTCAAAACCACCCTCAACCTCTTCCTCTTTCCAGAAAATATATGGATTTGAACGAGGCTCTCTAATATGCTGTGGAATCGGCTCAATCCCCATAACTGAGAGGAAGGTAGGCAGACCGACACGCTGCATGGTCTCACCAACACGCTCACGATTTTTACCAACTTCCATCCACCAGTCCCAGATAGTTTCAATGAAATCAATCAACTCTTCAAAATCGTTATCCTTTGAGATCTTCATAAAAGGGACGATGAGAGTGGAAAATTGCGCGCCGTCAAGGATCGGGGCTTTAGCACCAACACAGATAGTTGCACCCTGGTCTGCACCCGGGCGAAGAGCGCGGGGCATGACGTTGATACAGTGCATACAGCGGGTACACTCTTTATCATCAATCTTCAGCTCATCACCTTCCATCCACATACATTCGGTGGGACAGAGACCAATAACCTCTTTCTGAATATCAAACGGACCCCAGTCTTTTCCACTGTGAGCGCCGCCATTTGCAGGATAGTTGCCGGCAACATATTCCTTCACTCCTGCCTGGTCGATACGGATATCATCTCTCCAGGTGCCGATAACGGAGACATCGGAACGGGCGATAGCCGCAACGCAGTCATTGGGGCATCCGGAAAATTTAAACTTAAATTTATAAGGGAAGGCGGGACGATGAATTTCATCCTGATAATGCATAGTCAGATGATGACATGCTTCCTCAGTATCGTAGCACGACCACTCACAGCGTGACTGACCGACACAGTTGGCGGGAGTACGCAGGTTGGAACCGGAACCACCAAGATCCTGTCCCATATCGTGGGTCAGATCCCAGAAGAAAGGCTCAAGATTCTCGGTACGGGTACCGAGCAGAATAATATCGCCGGTTGAACCATGGAAGTTGGTCATGCCGGAACCGTGCTTCTCCCACAGATCCATCAACTGGCGCAGGTTTGCGGTCGAATAGTATTTGGATGCGGGCTGTGCTACACGGATTGTATGAAAATGCTCCACACCAGGAAACCTCTTGGGGAGATCTACATAACGTCCAACGATACCACCACCATACCCGAAAACACCTACGATACCACCATGCTTCCAGTGAGTGATCCTCTCTTTATAGGACAACTCCAACACACCAAGAATATCCCAACATTCAGGCTTCTTTTCCGCCTGACGCTTAATGTCGGTCACGAAGCTCGGCCACGGGCCACTCTCCAATTGGTCCAACAAGGGTGTCTCATGTTTTGCCATGATTTCCTCCTTTGAAATTACTGTTAAACATCAACCTTATCCAAGTTTTAACTCTAACGTAAATTATAAATTCTAGTTCAGCGAGTGAGCATATCTTTGCTGTGCAATTTTGTCAACAAAAATCCCTTCCCACAACACCAAAAAATGAACAGTCATTCAGTTTCAGATTCGTTACTGCTCAGGGCCGAACAGGCTCTGTAGAAATCTTTTTTCAAAGCTGTCACCCTCATCTGAAGCAGCAGTCATCGCTGTTAAAAATTGTTTGGCCAGAACCTTTCCCAGCTGTACCCCCTCCTGATCAAAGGAATTTATATTCCAGATAAATCCCTGAAAAATGATCTTGGCTTCGTAGGCAGCTAAAATTGCGCCCATCACCTTTGGTGTCAGCCGATCTGCAAAAAGCAGGCTGGATGGCCGGTTGCCCTCAAATCTTCTATTTGGGTTGGAGGAGTTCTGGCCTGTTGCCATCGCCACTACCTGGGCAAATAAATTAGATAACAGCTTCTCCTGGGATGTTGAGCCTTTCACACTTTTATCCTGTCCTGATTGAGAGTCTAAGAAACCAATAAACTCAGCCGGAACCACCTCTGTCCCTTGATGCAGTAACTGATAGAAGGCATGCTGACCGTTTGTCCCCGGCTCTCCCCAGATTACCGGTCCGGTCTTATATACCACTCTCTCACCCTGGCGGTTGATGGATTTACCGTTGCTCTCCATATCACACTGCTGAAGATGTGCGGGAAAACGGTGCAGTGCCTGACTGTACGGCAAAATAGCCAGACTGCTGCTGTTAAGAAGATTGTGGTTCCATACCCCTAGAAGGGCAAGCATAAGGGGGACGTTTTTGAAAATATCACTCTCTTCAG
>JAUVON010000323.1 GCA_030599175.1 Desulfobulbaceae bacterium
GAGACAAAAGGCTTACAGATCTTCAACCAAAAGAATTAGCTACAATCTCAGCGCTGGAAGTTGGCCGGGGTGCTCTGGCAAAATTTGTGGCCCTGGGACTTAAGGTCGGAACAACGGTTGAAGTTGTAAAGTTTATTCCGGGCTCCGGTTCTCTTTTTGTTAAAATTCAGAATACTCACATTGCCATCAGCAATATAGAGGGTTTTATTATCAATGATGATGAAATATATGAGTATGATTTACCCGGTGATCTGGTTTTTGTGAAAATAAATAAAAAGGAGACGCAACTTTCCAAATTAAAGCCTGGAGAAAAAGGAATAATCAATTCCATTGCCGGGAATGCTGAACTTAAGGCCAAGCTTGAGCAACACTGGATAAAACCCGGTTATACAGTGGAGGCATTACATTGTCACGACACTGGTTCTCATCCATTGATGGTGACGATAAAGGGCAATTGTCATCATATTCCAAAGGGTCTTACTGAAAAAATATACGTGAAAATAGATAGTTAATTATTTGCTTGTGTCCAATTTGGATTGAAACGTGGATAAACTTGTATAAAATTTTGTTAATTTAGATAGTGTCGGTCTATAGATGAAATTTTTACTCTAAATAGAGGCTCCCAATAAATTTAACCGCAGGCATCGATGATAGGACGAGGATTGAATTTTGAGAGCAACCGATTAGCGAGTTTACGAGACATCGAGTAGTTAAGGTAAAAAGAGTTGATTTCTTAATTTAAGCTAATTCATTTTTATCAATATCAAAAAGGATAACAGAAAAAACAGATGAGCAGAGCTCAACATATGCCAGTGTCAGCCCTGCTGGCCCAAAGTGAATGTATTATCCGCTCTCTGGGGCCTGATGATAAAATTGCCCAGAGGCTTGCCCAGATGGGGATTTTGCCAGGTACTCACCTGCGAATTATACGAGTTGCTCCCCTTGGTGGTACCATTGAGGTCGATGGCGGGCAGGGTCAGAGTTTTGCTCTACGCCAGCAGGAGGTGGCAGCTATGAACTGTGAGCCGGTGGCCATGCCCCTTAACTCTGAACTGGTGGTGACAGGACATACTTATATGATCCGGAGTCTGCGAGGAGGCAAAAACTTTCGACAGCGTATGAAAGATATGAATCTCCATGAGGGAGGCCTTATCCAGATCCGAAAAACTAGCGGTAAGCTTCGCCAGGTATATCTGGTTGATACGGACAGACGGGTCTCCCTCGGTGAAGGCGAGTTAAAAAAAATCATTGTCGAAGTGCTCAGCCATGAGTCAAAAAGTTGAACCAGTCACAATTGCCCTGGCTGCAATCCCGAATTCTGGCAAGACAACTCTCTTCAACCGCCTTACCGGCTCCAGCCAGAGTACCGGAAACTGGCCAGGTGTATCAGTAGAGAAGAAGAGTGGCAGTCTAACACTGGGGGAATATAGTACCACTCTAATCGACCTGCCAGGGGCCTACGCTCTTTCTCCGGTCACTGAGGAAGAAAAGGTGGTGCGGGATTATTTCCTCAACTCCCCACCTGACATTATTCTAAATGTGCTTGATGCCCGCAACCTGCACCGAGGGTTGGGATTAACCCTGGAGATGGGCCTCAGTGGCCTACCCATGGTGGTGGCAGTGAACATGATGGATGAGACCAGGAGGCAGGGATTAACACTTGATCTTGGCGCATTATCTCAGCATCTTGGTGTACCGGTTATCGAATTATCAGCAAAAACCGGAGAGGGCTTACCTGATCTTGAAGAAACTCTTTACCAAGTCATTAAACATCCAGAAAAAACCAGAATTCCCCATATCTCCTGCCCCCCTCTCCTGGAAAAAGCCTTTTTCCAAATCAGCGACGCCATCAATCGGTCAAGTACAGAGACTCGCCTTAATCATACCTTTCTTGCCATGCGATTGCTGGAATCAGAGGACCAGATACAGTGGGCAGACAATGAGAAAGTGGCAGCACTAACCAGGAAATGGCAAAACAGTTTAAAACAATCCCTGCCGACGAGCATCCCTGTAGCCTGTGCCACCTGCCGTTTTAACGCTGCCAGGGGTCTATCTCTTGAGGTTCTTGGTGAACAATCAATCATTGAGGATAAGCTAAGCAGACGACTGGATCACATCTTTCTACACCGTTTCTTTGGGCTGCCTATCTTTGTTGTGCTTATGTTCCTGCTTTTTCAGGGAGTCTATGGTCTGGGGGCTCCACTGCAGGAGACCCTTTCTGTAGCTTTTGACAGAGGTGGCAGTTGGCTTTCCAGTCAAACCATGGTTCTCTCTCTACCCACCTGGTTACAGAGTTTTCTCTTTGACGGTATCTGGCAAGGAATGGCTGTGGTTACTTCATTTCTCCCGCTCATTGCCTTATTTTTTCTTTTTATGTCCCTGATTGAAGACAGTGGGTACATGGCCCGGATAGCTTTTCTTATGGATAGACTTATGCATCGTCTCGGCCTGGATGGCAAAGCCTTCATCTCAATTCTGCTTGGCTATGGCTGCAATGTCCCTGCTGTAATGGGAACCCGCATCCTGAGCAGCAGTTATAGTCGCATTTTGACCATGCTCCTAATTCCCTTTACCCTCTGTACAGCCAGATTACAGATTTTTGTCTTTTTAACAGCCATATTCTTTGCTCCGACAATTGCACCATGGATTATTATATCACTCTACGGCTGCAGTTTTACCGCTGTTATCCTTACCGGTTTACTGCTCAAGCTTTTTCGGATTGGCGGCAATTCTGAACCTTTTATTATGGAAATTCCACCCTATCGATTACCGACACTGCGCAGTATCAGTCTGCGAACATGGTATGAAATGAAAGACTTTCTCTCCCGTGCAGCTACGCTGATCATGGCTGGGGTATTGATCGTCTGGCTGCTCAGCCACATGCCTGCAGATGTTCCACCTGCCAGTGCAGCAACCTGGGCCGGTCAGCTGGGACAGTTACTGGCCCCGATTTTCCAGCCACTGGGTATTGGCTGGCAGGAAACCGTGGCTTTACTCTTTGGCTTTATTGCCAAGGAGATCGTTGTTGGAAGCCTGGCTGTTATTTATGGAGGAAACGATCTGACCGGCCTGATGAGTAGTCATATTAGCCAGATACAGACCATCAGTTTTATGCTTTTCTGTCTGCTTTATACCCCATGTGTTGCAACCATTGCTGCCATCTGGTCAGAAGCTCGTTCCTTAAGAGTCACACTGCTCAGCCTGGTTACGGGTCTTGGTGTTGCCTGGATAAGCAGTTTTATTTTTTATCAGTCCGCCCTTCTACTCGGATTTCATTAACTGATGCGTATGGAAAAGTGAAGATCAACCTAATACTAAACAGTCAAAATACAATTATTCAGCCAATGCCACTAACTTTCAGCAATGTCCGGTTAGAAAATTGCAAAGCCTGTAAAACGGGTTCATGGGAAACTTTTGTCCGCTTTTGGCAGTAGATTTCTTGATTTTCAAATATTTTTCACATCCAATTTGTATCATGCGAGTTCCTCGCAAAGACTGA
>JAUVON010000154.1 GCA_030599175.1 Desulfobulbaceae bacterium
CCCCATAGTCTTATTCTTTCATCAACCCACCCTGCATGTCGCCATGCAGGGTGGGTTTTTTGATTTTCGACAAGGAAAATAACGTGACGTCATTCGATTCAATCAAGGAATTACAGGCTCGGATGGGCCAGTCTATTATAGATCAGCGGGGAGTTATCGATAGCCTGGTGCTTGAAGATCTTCCCGGACTGCCCAAGGCCCGGGCAGTCAAAAGTATGGCAGAAAATCTGGCTGCGGGTCTTATAGCCATCGAAGAAATTGGTGATACCTTCACCGAGGACAACGGAAAATTGTTGTCCGATTGCTCTTACCAGTCCACTGCAAAACTCACAGCATTTACCAGGGAACAGGTAAATGGATTACACAGGGCAGTTTACCTGTGGATTAAAAAACATCAAACATAGGTAAACACACGCAATGAACTATCCTCAACGAATCACCTCTTTTTCTCTGTTAGTTACAGGCTTTCTACTTTGTTTTCTGCTGCCGGCCCATGGGGATGAGGTTCCACCATCTGTGCTAAAACCAGCTTATGACATCATTGCTGGGGAATGGCAGCGGACCGATGGCGGCTATGTTATCAAAGTCAAAAATGTACAGACAGATGGCAAAGCAACAGTAGAATATTTTAACCCCAGGCCCATCCATGTTGCACTGGCAACAATTTCAAGACAGGAAGGATTGATAAAACTCTTTATTAAGCTTCAGGATAAAGGGTACGAAGGTTCAACCTACACCCTCTATTATTATACGGAAAAAGATGCCATGGCCGGCTTCTACTATCAGGCTGCCATGGACAGAACATATCAAGTTATTTTTATGAGAAAGAGTAAAAAAGCAGACCAATAGGTTGTTAGGAGGGGCACTCCCTAACAGCCTTCAGCCTAAATAAAAAAATGTCCTCTTTCAGCTACATATGGGTCTTTCTTCTCCTACCCCTGCCCATTGTCCTGCACAAGCTTGTCAAACCCTACCAGGAAGAAAGGTCGGCAATACAGCCTCCCAAGTATACAACATAGCCTGCCTGCATTAAACCCTTAGTAAAACGAAATGGGGGTAAACCGGATACTATGATCAATTGATATCATACTCCACTATAAATCAGCTCAATCCATCGATCTCCTGTAAAAACTCCATCTCCCCAGGTTTCCTCCAGATCCGCCAGAGGTTTGGATGCCGCTGCTTCCCGGGCAGTCTTCCCATCAGCTTTCAGCTTTCGTAGTCGACCATAAGCAGTCCAGAGCATCTCACGATAACTCTCCAGCTGTGCTCTGTCAGCCAGGGGACCGTGCCCTGGAATTATTTTTGTATTGCCATCAACCAGAGATAGAATTTCATCAACACCCAGGATTGTTCCCCGCAGAGAACCGCCATGATTGACGTCTATAAAGGGGTAGAAACCATTGAACAGTATATCTCCCGCATGGATAACATTAGCCTCTTCAAAATAGATAAAGCTATCGCCATCGGTATGAGCGTGGGCAACATGTATGGCCCGGACAGTGTCATCATTAATATGAAAGCTGATACCTTCAGAAAAAGTAACTACAGGCAGCCCTTCCGGGTCAGTAGCTTCGGACTTCGCATCAAATGCTTTAAGGAAGGAACCGGTTTTCAATCGTTCACGTACATTATCATGTGAAAATATCAAGGTGCCTCCTTCGCCGAGATTCTCATTGCCACCTGTATGGTCACCATGATAATGCGTGTTGATTAGAAACTTAGGATAATCCCCACCAACAGATTTGATAGCCTCTACAATTTTTTCGGTAAGAGGGGCAAAGTTATCATCGATTAAAAATGTTCCATCCTCGCCAATAAAAATACCTACATTTCCTCCCTTTCCTGCAATCATGTATATCTGTTCCGCGACAGGGATAGGGGAGATTTTTTCTGCTTCAGATTGAGCGATCATTGTATATGATAGAAACCAGACAGTTAAAACAGATAAAATTACTGTGTTCCTGCATCTCATTTTATTCCTCCTGCTTAATTTGTACCCAGAATGTTGTACTTAGAAAAATATGACGATTGATGGCATCGTATAACACAACAGCCATAACCACCATGTGGTATCATTACGATTTGCACTCGAATCCTGATTGTCAACGAAGAGGTGATAAATGCTATCTTTTGCCCTGTCCAGACTGACATGGTACTGTTGGCGGAACATGCTGCTTGCCATTTCTGCAGTGAGAGGGTAGCATGGATATGTTATCTATTCTTAATAGAGAATAATTCACCCACTCTCCCTGGAACCATGAATAATCTGGGCCCCTATAAAAAATACATAATTGCAGCAGCGGTTATTCAATCCATAATAGTCATTATTGTGGGATTCATTCTCTTTAAATCAAAGGCAATGAAGGATCCCCTGGAGCACGAAGGGCA
Organism: Desulfobulbaceae bacterium; assembly: GCA_030599175.1. Classification (GTDB taxonomy): domain Bacteria; phylum Desulfobacterota; class Desulfobulbia; order Desulfobulbales; family Desulfocapsaceae; genus Desulfomarina. Next base: position 2,392 of record JAUVON010000154.1, read on the forward strand.
GGAAAAGTCAATAAGTGCCACTGCTCCTTTTTTATATCCAAATCTTCATCAAAAATCCATCAGTACCGCCTACCGGATCAGCTTGAGGTAAAGCTACCTGCTGTATTTCCTCATCTACCTGTGGTCGCTCTCCCGGCCGACCATATTTCATATTCCATGGCTGTCCTTCAGGGTAAGCGCCAACTACTTTAAAATCTGTAGACTGATTCATGTTTTTATGAGAAACTCCTGCAGGAATAATAATAACATCACCTGCAGTAGCGGTTACTACCCTCCCGCCAGGTCCGCCAAAGCAAGCCTCAACCCATCCTGAGTATACTCCTAATGCCTCGTGCGCAGTGCTATGGTAATGATGCATATCATAGAGGCCATTACGCCATGCGGGAGGCCACCCATTTTTTTGAAAACAGTGCTCGATCTCCTCCACAAGATTAGCAGTACCCAGGAAAAAAGCCTGCTTTAAGATACAGAGTTCAAGACTGCCGTTGTTCGGAAAGGTCTCATTTTCCAGACATAAGAAGTGAAGAGTTTGCTTTGTATCCCCATTGATCATGATTTAAACCCATTTGCAATATGCCCGACACTTTTCCAGTCCAATCCCAACAATTCTGTTGCTTTGCGATCCACCTTCCAGGGATTGTAACCCGCAATTATTTTATTTACAGGCGGGTCACAATGCGCGCCGCCAAGATGAAATTCAGCCATGCCGATACTACAATCCATTACTGAAAGATCCGGGATGAGATATCTGTTTAAATCAGTAATAGATTGTTGCACATTGTTATGGAACACAGATTTTTTCCAAGCACCCGAACTACCTGAATAATATTTCGGCGGCGCAAATCCCATCATATTTTTCAAAGTACCTGTCATACCGGCAAGAGAATGAACTTTGAGTACAGGAACTGAAATAATATAATGGGTAAAGGCAATTTCCGGGAGGTACATTTCCGGAAAAACAGAGCAGGAGGGGTTTTTCAATGTTTTTACTGGAGCATAATTTAAATCAACCAGGGAGATACCCAATTTCTCAGCCATTGCTGTATAACCAAGGATCTTAAAAACCTCAACTGTTTCAATGTTTGCTTCACCACAGCCCTCTGCAATTACAATTTCTGCTTGCGAATATTTCTGTATATATTCGATGACAGCTTCGCAACACTCAGGTGATGTGGTTATGGGATGAGGTGAGCTGTTAATTAAATTCGGCTTTATCAGGATTGCTGTTTGTGAAGATAAATGATCACGTGCATTGATTGCATCAAGAGCATTATTGATGGAATTTTTAAAAGATGTAAAATCAACAGTTACAAGATCCATAGAAATCAATTGTTATTTCTTCAACTGTCAGTTTTCCTCGCGGTGAGAATGGGACAGCTCAACCGGAGCTAGGTCTGGATATTCAGGTTAGGCTTTTAATTCTTCCAAACTTTCTTTAATCAATTGAAAAGTTGCTTCAATATCGTTATCCAATCCAACAGAAAAACGCACCAAGCCTGGGGACATTCCCATTTCATGCTGAACGCTTTCCGGTACTTCAGAGGAAGTGCTTTTACCGGAATTGCTAAATAGTGTTTTAAAATAGCCTAAACTTACCGCGTGGTAACCAACGTTTTTCAGTTGCATCGATTCCATTAAAGCGGCTGCTCTTTCAGGAGTTTCCATATCAATAGCAAGCATTCCCCCAAATCCATACTCCTCATTCATCATGCTTTTCATTAATTTGTATTGAGGATGATCCGGCATGCCCGGATAGTTGTATTTTAACCCAATTTCTTTGAATCGCTTAGCGAGATACATCCCATTTTTACTGTGCTGTTTCATCCTGATATGGAGTGTATGAAGATTTTTTAAAATACTGGAAGAACGCAAAGGGTCTAATGTCGGTCCTAAGAGCATGGCCGTTCCATCATTGACATCACTTAGATCCAGAACAAATTGATTTGATGCACAAATAGCACCCGCAATAGTATCGTTTTTTCCATTTATGTATTTGGTCATAGAGTAAACAACGATATCAGCACCCAGCAAAAAAGGCGAAAAAATCATCGGAGTAAACGTATTGTCCACAACCAATTTAATACCATGTCGTTTTGTGATTTCGGACAAAACAGGAATATCAGAAATCTGCAACAGAGGGTTGGTCATTGTTTCGGTATATACCATTTTGGTAGTTGGACGAATGGCTTTTTCTACAGCATCTGAATCTGTAATATCAACAAAAGTGACATCGATATTAAATTTTGGTAAATAGTTTTTTAAGAAAGCATAAGTTCCACCATAGGTAGTAATACTGCTGACAATATGATCACCGGCATTACAGAGCTGTAAGAACACGGCGGTAATAGCTGCCATACCTGAACCTGTAACCCAGGCGCTTTCAGTTCCTTCCATGGCTGCAAGGGCGTCGGCCAAATATTTATTGCTTGGATTCCAATGACGGGCATATAGAAAACAACCTTCGGCTTCTCCATGAAAAGTATCCAGCATGGTCCTTGCCGTCATAAAAGTAAAAGTTGAAGAGTCTGTAATTGATGGGTTAACACCACCAAATTCACCAAATTGTTTTAAGCCTTGAATATTTGCCGCTGGATCAAAATTTTTCGTGCTCATGGATATAGCCCCTTCAGTAAATAACTCAAGGTGAGTGATAGGGAGTAACAACCGCCTTTTCGGTGATCCTGAAAATTAGTACTATCGCTATCTCACACTAATGTAGGTAGCGTATGAATTGATACTTCCTGGGAAAAATGCGTCCGCAAATATATTACCCTGCTACCCAGCAGATTTAAGGCGTGTTGGTATTGGAAGGTTGAAAATTTCTATTCCGGCATGTTTGGCCATTTTATTGTCTTTCCCTCGAAATTCTCCAGGGTATACTCTTTCTCATTTTTTCCTTTGATATAATAATCTGGCATCAACGGGATTTTGCCGATGCTCGTGGCGATCACATACATAGGTTGAGCAAGCCCCGTTGTATGCCCACGTATGGCATCCCGGATGAGTTCCGCACCTTTTTCCACAGTGGTCCTGAAGTGATCGATGCCCGGCGCCGGTTCACAGTAAAATACATAGTAGGGACGAATTCGCACCCGTAGTAATTTTTGATGCAGTTCGCGGAATGTTTCTACATCATCATTAATTCCTTTCAGCAGTACCGCCTGATTGCCGACGTTGATACCACAGGTGAGCAGATCAAATACAGCTTCAGCTGTTTTTTCTGTGATTTCATTGGGGTGATTGCACTGGGTATTTATCCAAATTGGGATTTTGTGAAATGGACTCAGTATTTTTTTTAAGCCTGGGGTAATCCTATGGGGTAAGACGATGGGTGCCCGCGTGCCGAATCGAATCATCTGGAGATGGGGAACTTCCCGTAATTTTCGAATAATATATTCAATTTTCTGGTCAGAAAGAATAAACGGATCTCCACCGGTCACCAGTACATCACGAATTTCTTTATGTTCACGGATCCATTCTAATCCTTCATCTACATCCATGCGGAGCTGGAGGTCTCTGTTCACCACGAGCTCGTTCCTAAAGCAGTGACGGCAATAGTTGACACAGACATCTGTCACAGTAAAAGCTACCCTGTCGTGGTATTGTCGTGCGATACTGTCGGGGCGAACTTCGTCTGTGTCTCTGTTTTCCTTCCATATGAGGTAGTCTTTAATTCCGTATTTATTCTCGGTTTCCTGTAAAGAAGGGAGTACCTGTCTGCGAATCGGGCATTTGGGGTCGTCTCGATCCATCAGAGAGGCAAAATAGGGTGATGTTCCCCATTTGGTATTCAACGTCTCAATAGCCTCTTGCTCTTCAGGGGTGATGTTGATAAACGCTGATAATCTTTCCAGGGTATTGACACTGTTTTGGAGTTGTTCAATCCATTCTTCCATTTATCTTTTCCTTTTCTATTAGGGTAATGTTGTAAATCTTATCTATCGAGGTACATTGATAATTCGCGATGGGTAACATGGGTTCGATGCCCCTCCCACTCCCGGGTCTTTAATGCCATGAAGTTTTGGTAGGTTTCGTCTCCCAGGGTCTGCTTTAGAAACGCGCTTCCTTCAGCCTCCACCAGTGCTTCATACATGCTTTTTGGCAGAAAACGTTTATCCCATATCTTAGTGGATAGATCCTTATTGTAAATATTGCCTGTGGAGTGTTCTCCGCAGTCAATTTTATTTTTGATTCCCTCCATACCCATTGCGATCAAAATTGCCACTTGAAGGTACACATTCCCAGCAGGATCCGGGCTCCTGAGCTCAATTCTGGTGCTCTGCGGGTTTGGACAGTAAGGGATTCTGACCATAGTACTTCGGTTTTTGAAGCCCCAGTTACAGATAATGGGTGCTTCCCGTTCAATCACATATGCCTTGTATGAGTTGAAAGTGGAGGCCATAATAATTGATGTTTCTCTGGCA